>NZ_VPEP01000005.1:0-216337 GCF_013417035.1 Acinetobacter sp. YH16053 | reverse complement strand
AGTATTTGGATTGTCACTGCTTGCTCCAAAGTTAACATGTTGAGCAGTCCAAAAAGACCACTATATTAACCAAGGGGGTCAATTTTCAAATGCTGTTGGGGGGTCATTTTTACATTGCCGCTAACATAGCAGAGATTTTGAGTAATGACTGTGATCCAGAAGTTAGAAAAGCATGTGTTGCAGTGGATGAAGATTTTGCAAAAATGCTAGTCACAGATGATGATATAGAAATTCGTAAAGCTTGTGCTCAATATTATTCTGGTGCTATTCAACTGATGGCGGATGAAGAACCTGAAGTTAGAAAAGTTTGTGCTGAACATTACCAATGCGCTTTAGGGTTGATAAATGACAGTGTTGAAGAGGTGAGAGAGGTTGCTAGATTGACTATCGACAGTAATAGAAACCTTGAATTCTCGTTTGATTAAAAAATAGCCATTTGGTGTGGATTTAAAAATAAGGATACAATTGAGGATATAATAAAAATTATTTTTAAAAAAATACATATAAAACAGAAATTTACTTAATATGTTCGATCTCCGCTGAGCGCACCAAATTAGTATATAAGCATTGAACTGTAATATAAAAAATAGTTGAAAAGTATATAAAAAATTAAGATAAACATTCGATCTTATTTGCCATAGCCTGATCACGTTTTTCAGCATATAAAACTCACATATTTTAAAACTGAAAAATCTGAGGGCAGCTTCGTGGGCTATATCGTTAAACTCATTCCAGAAAACTTATATTTTGTTCCGCATGATAATGAAATTGGTACCACGGAATTTCGCAGTAAAGCCGTCGCAGAAGGTTTGTTCTACGATTATGCTGAAGCAACAGCAATGGTAAAGCTATACAATAAAGATATGCTGCAAGATGTTGATTATGAAATTGAGTTAATTGAATAATCGTCGACTTCTTATTATTTGAAAGTATCGCCAAGTTATGCAGAAGCTAATCGCAAAGCTGGAGCTTTTAACCGCATAAAATTATGCCGTAACTGAAAATTAAATCAATTGAAATTTTGCTGTGTGAATGTGTTGAAATGTAGTGGGCTATTGCAGCAAAAAATAAGTTTCACTATATTAAAACTACAGTAGGTCATTCAATGTAATAGACGCTACGATGCAGTTGGACGGATCAATGACAGCTCGTTGAGTTTGTAACTCTTGTTCAAACAATAAAATCAGCACTAGCCTTCCAACATAAAAAAACTCGCAGCAATGCGAGTTTTTTCTGTGCTAGAATGAAAAACAAGCAAATTTACTGTGGTTTTGTAAGTTGTAAATAAAATTTTAAAAAATATGTGTTTGAATTTGTTAGATAATTTAAATTTAGATTAAAAAAATACTACATTGTCAAACAATCTAACAACTCACTTTTTTAAAAAATTTATAAGCTATGGTATAAAAAATTTCCGTCAAGAAAAAGGGAACAACAATGACGCAAATCATCGATATTAAAGTTAAAGACCAGTTTAGCCATATTTACGAAGCAAAAGCATTGCTACGTAATATCCCAGAAACTTCATTGGCAGCGGGTTTGGCACTATTTCACAAAATTGAACACATTATTGTGGAAGGTGAAGTGATTTTACCAAGCATCGAACTTTTGTTTGAAAGCCGCGAGTCTGATAGTATTTTCCGTGTGTTGGAGTAAATATTTGTGAGACTACTTTATTTTTAGAAAAGCTCATTTCGATGAGCTTTTTTGTGCGCAGGATTTTTAAAGCACACGTAAATAAAGTGCTCATTAAGTGTAAAACATATCGCTTTAAACCGTCTGATCTTCTACAAGTTGGATATTTACATCGTATTTATCAAACTCTTGAATAATTTTTTGAATGACCGCTTGCCCAATGTCATCATCGGGTTGAAAACTCAACTCTTGATTGGTTTGACTATCAAAACATTCAATTTGCAAGATTTGCCAGAGCTGGGCATCTGTACTTTGTTGAATCACTATGCGTCGCGGTTGTAAATGTGCTGAAATTTGACGCGGCAACACATTGGTAATCGCTAACTGTATTTGGCTTTCCTGATCTTTTGGGCTTAAAAAGGTAATCACCCAATTGCCAACTTTACTGAGTTGCATTGGATTGTCATAAGCATCAAACGCTAAAAAAAATGCATGATTCATCATGACCCTGTGCCTCAACAATTCTGGAAAATACTATATCGCTGATTTTTATGAGTCGGGGCTATGCCGCTAAAGTCTTAGCTTTTATAGGAATAATGGATCTAAGGTTTATATGTGTTTTTAAGGTGTTGAAAAGTAATAAAAATAAATTAATCCATATGTCCCTGAGCATGGTTTTAATTGTTAAAAAGACTTAAAACTAAGTAAAAAAATCTAAGCTTTAAGTCGGATTAAGCTTTTGCAGAGAGTGGTTGATTTGCTGCAAAATCTGATTGAGTGCTTTCGGTGGTAAACGAGTTTCTTGCAAAGAGGTAATCCATTGCATTTGGCAGAGTTTTAAGCTGCGAATATCCTGAGCTTGTAAAATTCGCTGAATCAGTTGTTTTGCCATTAATCCACAATGACGCTGCAAAGTATCCATCATTAGAAATTTTACATCTTCAAAACTCAAAGCGGTAATTTCAGGCTGTATTTCTGCTTGGGGTTCAGGTTGTTCAGCGGGCTGTTCTGTATTGATGGCAGCTGCAACACGTGCTTCTAAATATGCAGGAACTGAATTTACTTGAAGATGTTGGGTGTGGATTGGTTCTGCCAAACTTTCAGCATGCGCTTGCGGGGTGCTGCTTGCAAGTTGGCTATGAATTTCTGTGTGTAAAGTGGTAGATGATGGCTCTTGCTCTTGTTGCAGCAGAATGTTAGCCGTTTGCTCTTGGTGTTGCAAAGTGTCTTGCTCAAGCGCAGCAGGGGCAATCAGGTGCATATCTAATAGCTGTTCAATCAATTCAGGTGGTGCAAGACGTTGCTTGAACTGATCTCCGAGTAAATCAAAATCTTCAGTACCAATCAGTACCAATAAACGACGTTGACGTGCATTTAAATCACGTGTGCGCTGTTGTAATGCATCTAGACCGAGTTGAGTTTTTTGATAATTAAACATGAGCCTTAATTTATTTCCCCAATAAATTAAGGCAAAGCATAGACTTTGAAAATTACAATAATATGAATAATTTATGACAGGTAAATGCAATAAGATTCACTTGAAACATTTATAAAGTCAAAATGCTGGTATTTTCGAGCGCCTTGCGTAAGTAAGGATCTAAATCTTCTTGTCTTAATAACCATTGCACATAATCGGCAGGAAGGTCGGCAATTGCCGTACCACGATGTTTACCAAAATTGATAATTTGTGGAATACGTGCTTCTTCTGAGGCGATATAGAGTTCTTCAATACTTTGAATTTGTAGTTGATGAACTTCATGCATCAAAATATTGGCCGTTAAAATAATATCCATATCGGCACGATGCGCTTTTTTAATCATGTCACGCGCTTTTTCGCTGCCTTTGGTAATCATATAAATTAAAGCTGAAATATTGTGTGCTTCGGCGTTTGGCCATACGCGACGTGCAAGTGCCAAAGTGCAAATGGCTTTAATTTTAGAAGTATCCACACCACATTTTTCTAAAGCGCGAATATCGTAATCAATATTATGCCCAATGATATAGGTGGTTTCGGCAGGTAATTCAAAACTGCTGTAATGCGGTTGATCAATTAAATCCGATTCTAAAATATGATGCACCGCCATCGCTGCGAATGAAATAGGCTCATCAACTTGATACAACTGATCGAAAATTTTACTTTTATCTAGACTGATTTTGCCATCTTGAATTTGAATGGGGGCGTAGGCAATCTCAATGGGTTGTCCATTTAAAGTATGGGTTTCTGTGTCGAGAATAATAGCCTGCATGTCCTGATTCGCTTGCGTCATTCAATAAAAATGCAATCTAACATTAGCCGCTGCGTATGACAAATTGAATTGAAATTTAATAGACAACTGTATATGTGATCAATTTACTGATTTTTAACGTAAGTATTTAATTTTAAATAAAATACACTTGCATATTAATTATCCAAATCTTGCCTAATACGGTAAAGAAGCGTACAAATAAAGATTGCGAAGGATGCAATCAATAAGAATATGAAGATAAGGGTAAACAAATGAAAAAAATATGGTTAAGTGTGGCTTTGGTCAGTAGCAGTTTGTTTTTAACCGCCTGTAATGATGATCATGACGATACTAGCGTTGTAGTAATTGATGATGGTATTCCGAAACATAGTATTATCAATCCTTTGGTGCTTACACCTAAAGCTTATGATGCGTCAGATATGTCAGCAACAGCAGCGGAAAGTGTCATAATGACCTACAAAATGTTAGGGGTAAATGGAAATGAAGTACAAGCGACTTCTTTGTTATTTACACCTAAAACAGCACCACCAATCACGGGTTGGCCTATTGTGGTTTGGGCTCATGGCACGACAGGTGTGGCAGATGATTGTGCACCGAGTAAAGCACCTTTAAATATGTATATTAAGGGGATGATTGATCAATTACTGGCAGCAGGTTATGTCGTGGTCGCCCCAGACTATGAGGGTTTAGGTGAGCCAAGTGAAAATGAAGCCCATCCTTTCTTAAACTTGCAGAGTGCTGCATTTTCTATTACAGACGCGGTGGTTGCAGCACGTAATTATTTGGGTAATCAAGCCGCCAAACAATGGATGACTGTAGGACATTCGCAAGGTGGACATGCTGCTTTAGGTGCTGCGCAGTATGCTTCACGTGCTCAGTTAGATTATAAAGGTACGATTGCGATAGCACCTGCTTCTAATTTAGCTGCGATTTTGACAGTGGGAGAACAGCGAGCAGCTCAATTAACAAATTTAGAAGAAAAAATTAATACTTTAGCTATGCTGGATACTTATACAGCACTGATTACGGCGGGGCTAAAAAATAAAAATCCTAGTCTAGGCTATCAGCAAGTGTTTAAATCTCCAACTGATGGGATTGCAGCACTTGCAGACACGGAATGTTCAGATGTTTTAGGTGCAACACTAGGGGCAGCAATGGGGCAATATGCTGCAGGAAATAAGTGGAGTATCGATGGATATCCGCGGACGCAACCGAATTTCTTAAGCTTGCCAGATGTGAGTCAATTTTTATCGAAAGATTCGCAACCATTACAAGTCAAAGTTAATCAGCCAGTTATTATTTACCAAGGTGGGGCTGATGCGGTAGTACCTAAAGATGCAACAGATTTATTATTGAGTGGTCCAGCAGCTAAGCAATCGAATATTCAATACCATGTAGATATGACTTGGAACCATAGTACTGTGTATGTGAATAATATGGATGAGATTGTTAAAGATGTGCAATCGTTAATGCCTATTCAATAAGTCATTGAATTACGATAAAGATTGATTTGACCTGAAATAGCTCGTGTTTTATCTGAAACATGAGCTATTTTTATGTAAAACTGAGCAAAGTTCATTCTCTCAGTTCACAAACTTTATGCTACAATACGCGCCAATCTTAGCACGGCTTAAAAGCCCTAAATTAATAGGACCTCGCTAATGTTTGCCAATATTTCTATTGCCGAATTTGATCCAGAATTAGCTCAAGCGATCACCAATGAAGATGCGCGCCAAGAAGCTCATATTGAGTTAATTGCTTCTGAAAACTACTGCTCACCTGCAGTAATGGAAGCTCAAGGTTCAAAACTTACCAATAAATATGCAGAAGGCTACCCAGGCAAACGCTACTACGGCGGTTGCGAATACGTAGATATTATTGAACAACTGGCGATTGACCGTGCTAAAGAACTCTTTGGTGCAGATTATGCTAACGTTCAACCACACGCTGGTTCACAAGCAAACTCTGCAGTTTACTTAGCTTTACTTAACCCAGGCGATACTGTGTTAGGTATGAGCTTGGCACATGGCGGTCACTTGACTCACGGTGCAAAAGTAAGTTTCTCTGGTAAAACATATAATGCTATTCAATATGGTTTAAACCCAGAAACTGGCGAAATTGATTACGAAGAAGTTGAGCGTTTAGCGCTTGAACACAAACCACGCATGATTGTTGCGGGTTTCTCTGCGTATAGCCAAATTGTAGATTGGCAGCGTTTCCGCGACATCGCAGACAAAGTTGGTGCTTATTTATTTGTAGATATGGCACACGTAGCAGGTCTAGTGGCTGCTGGTGTATATCCGAACCCTGTGCAAATTGCTGACGTAACGACTACTACTACACACAAAACATTGCGTGGTCCACGTTCTGGTCTAATTCTTGCGAAAGCAAACGAAGAGATCGAGAAAAAATTACAATCTGCTGTGTTCCCTGGTAACCAAGGTGGTCCATTGGTACACGCAGTTGCAGCAAAAGCAATTTGTTTTAAAGAAGCAATGGCGCCTGAATACAAAGCGTATCAACAACAAGTTGTTAAAAATGCGCAAGCGATGGCTGAAGTTCTTATTGAACGTGGTTATGATGTAGTATCTGGTGGTACGAAAAACCACTTGTTCTTGCTTTCTTTAATCAAGCAAGATATTACAGGTAAAGATGCAGATGCATGGTTAGGTGCTGCGCACATTACTGTAAACAAAAACTCTGTACCGAACGATCCACGTTCTCCATTTGTAACTTCTGGTATCCGTATCGGTACTCCAGCGGTAACTACACGTGGTTTTGGTGAAGCAGAAGTACGTGATCTTGCAGGTTGGATTGCAGACATTCTTGACAGCAAAGGTGACGAAGCTGTAATTAATACTGTAAAAGCAAAAGTTGAAGCTGTTTGCGCGAAATTCCCAGTTTACGCAAAATAAGCATAGCCTTGAGAAAAGCCCCTCAAGGGGGCTTTTTTTATGGATGTAAAAAATTGATTTTTCGTTCAATAAGCTGAATTTCTGTTATAACTTAAGCGTATTGAATATGATTGTAGGCAAGCTGATGATGACAGTATTGTCGGAATGACAGGAATAAAAGTAAATGATTAGACCAAAGATTATTATTTCAGAACAAGATTTGCACCGTTTGGAAACGATGCTTGAGCATCAACCGAAATTGACGCCAACGATGCAACATCTAGAAGATGAATTGGCACGTGCTGAAGTGGTTGCGCCACAAGATGTACCGAATAATGTGGTGAGCATGAATGCCCGCGCATTGATTACCATTGCACCTGCAAAAGAACCGACTGAAATTACCTTGGTTTATCCGCATGACTTTAAAGGTGAGAAAGGGCAGGTGAATGTGGTTGCACCTGTCGGGACTGCCATTTTAGGTTTAGCTGAAGGTCAGGAAATTGAATGGCCACAGCCCGATGGTCATATGATGAAAGTCAAAATTGAGAAGATTTTGTATCAGCCAGAGCGTGAAGGCGATTATTTATAATCTGTTTATCATCCTGCGTTAGGAACATTGAAAGCCATGTTGATCATGGCTTTTTTATGCACTGGTGTTTTGAATCAGGCATCTTGTGACTGATGTTATGCGAATCTATAAAAAAGCATTTAAGCAGATCGAAATAAAAAATTGCAAAATATTACATGACCTTAGCCGAAAAACACGTACTATAAAATCATGTAAAGAGGGTTGTGATGGTCTATGGCTCAGTTTGAAGTGTTACTGCCTTTGCAAGAGATTACGGTGGATCGTGCAGAGCTTTTGGCGATTCAACGCAATGATTTAGTTCCGTTGTTGAATGATCAATATCGTCTAAATCATTATGCAGATCAGGTGATTCAAGCGCAGTCAGTTTTATTGGATGGGGTGGATCCACATTTAACTCAGCAATTGAGTGTGACCATTGAGCAGTTGATTCAGGCGCTTGGCAAATCTAAAAAAGTGTTAAAGCAACGTAAGTTTAATGCACTACAAAAGTGGCTAGGCATAGATTTGGAATATGGCGCGGGGCAAGTGCAATATTATAAAAACCTAGATCATTTATTAGGACAAGCAGATCGTTTAAGCCAAAAGCTGCAAATCGAAATTCAGAAATCACAATCACGTTTTCAGCAGTTGGTTGGTTTGCGTGAGCAAATGGCGAAATACATTCAAGCTGCCGATGAGTTTTTAGTGGAATATCCACGATTTGTGCGCAATCAGCATCCTTTGGATAATTTTAGCGAACGACTGGCCAAGAAAATTTATAGTTTAAAGACTTTGCAAAGTAGTAATGATATTGCGATTACTCAAATGCAACTTTCACAGCAACTCTCTTTTAGTTTGTTAGATCGCTTTAAAGAAGCGCAGCAGGTACTCATTCCTGCATGGCAATATCATGTCAAACAAAGTCAGCAAAGTGGCTCACACAGTCAGCTAGAAAAGCTGGATCAAAGTCGTGAGCATTTAATTAAGACATTAAGAAAATCCTTAGAAAAACCTGCGCAATCATAAGGCATGGTTTTGATTAGATAGAGGCGAAATATGACAACTTCTGAACAACGCAACGTCGCTGTGCAAGTGAGTGATGAACAGACTCAGCAACAATTTCAGCAACTCAATTTGCAGGAAATTGGCTTACAGCCTGATGACTTTCAGGAGGTGCTGGCTGCGCGTAAAGAATTAAGCGATCTTAGCCATCATTCGGTTGCAGAATATGGCAAAAATATCGCCACTAAAACGTCAAGTTATACCGATGAGCTTTTAGGTTTGGTGCAAAATAAGGATTTGGATGTCACAGGGCAAAAGCTGAATCAGGTGGTGCAGGTTGCACAGCAGTTAAATACCAACAGTATTTTAAATCCAAACAAAAGCAGTGGCTTTTTGGGTGGTTTATTCAATAAGTTAAAAGGCGCTAAACAAAGTTTTGATCAAAACTTTAACAGCACCAAAGCGCAAATTGATAGTCTGGTCACAGAAATTGAAAGCTCACAAAATGGTTTAAAAAACCGTGTAGATACACTGGATAAAATGTTTCATGGTGTGCAAGATGAATATAAACAATTGGGGATTTATATTGCAGCAGGTAAGTTAAAACAGCAGGAAATTCAGCAGCAAATTTCTGAATTTTCCGCGCAGCCGCAGGATCAGACCACGACTCAAAAAATTTATGATCTCAATCATCTTGCTAATAATTTAGAAAAGCGGGTGAGTGATTTGCAGGTGTTGCAACAATCTGCCATGCAAACTTTGCCGATGATTCGGATTATCCAGTCCAATAATTTAATGTTGGTCGATAAATTTTATGCGATTAAAAACATTACCTTACCTGCGTGGAAAAACCAGATTAGTTTGGCGATTTCTTTAAATGAGCAGAAAAACAGTGTGCAACTGGCCAACAGTATTGATGATGCCACTAATGAATTGCTGCGCCGTAATGCAGATTTATTGCATCAAAACTCGGTTGATACTGCCAAAGCCAATCAGCGTTCGGTGATTGATATTGAAACCCTTGAACACGTACAAAATACCCTCATTAAAACAGTGAACGATGTGATCCAGGTACAAAAAGAAGGCATGCAAAAACGTGCAGAAGCGACTACGCGTTTGCGAGCCTTACAGGAGAATCTGAATCAATTGGTGATTGGTTCAAGTCAACAGTCTGGTCAATAAATGCATTTTGACAATGACTTCATTTAATCTGAAATTTACCTGATAAGGAGTCGGATTTGCCCCCACTTGATGAATATGCCATTCAGCCACAGCAGCTAAAAACAGGTGTTGTGGCATTACAGCAGCGTCAAAAAAAGCTCAGTTTTTTGGCTGTGCTGTCTATGACGGTGGTGCTTATATCGGCAATTGGCTTTTTTATTCAGCAAGATGTGATTTATAGCTTCTTTGGTTTAAGCACTGAAGTTCAGCAATTACACATGCCTGCAAGTGTCGATGCGACTTTGGCAAATTTAGGGCAGCAACCTGATTATTTTTTCAGTTTGTTGAACTGGTTGGGTTGGTTGATTTTAAAACTGTCGGTGTCATTTATTGGTGCATTCGTTCTAGTTCATCTACTCAAGAAAATTCGTTTTTTTTATATTCGCTTTCAGTCCTTTGTCTTGAAATTTGTAGCTTGGTTGCTGAGTTTTATCTTACTATGGTCGGCATTGAGTTATGTTCAGCATGACCGACAAGATGATACACAGCAGGTATATGCCAAAATTGTGCATTATGAAAAGCACATTCAAGAAAGTGAATTGGCGCGTTATTTACAAAATGCAGACATGGCAACGCCTGTTAAAGCCTATTTGTTGGCGCAAACGGCATTGATGCATCATCCCGCAGATAAAGATGCAGCCATTCCGCAAGTGTTGACCTTGGTCAAAGCAGAGCAGCAAGATCCGCAATTTTTACATTATGGATTTAAACCTGAACAATTATGGACGATGCAGCAGCAAGTTTATGGCAAAGCTTTAACGCCTATGGCGCAAAGCGTACATAAGCAAGTGCAGCAAGCACAGCAATTAAATACGCTGGTTTATTATATGAATCTCGCGGTTATGGCGCTTATGTTAATACTGTCTGCGGTACTCTGGTTTTTATCGCGACATTTACAGCAGCGTATTCTGCGGATTCAACAACAACTTGAATAAAAAATGATTAGGCTCAATTGCTTAAGGCAGACATTCAGTTTTTATGTTAATGTCTAAATTGAATAGCTTTAGGTATTTTAAATGAAATAGTAAGCTTGAAACTCACTATCATTTAAAAAAACGATCATAAATATAAAAATAAACCGTTTCCCCTATGTAACTATTTTTCGTAAGATGACATCAACAAATAAATTTACTCCCTTGGAGACGTTAGCCATGTTAGACCAAAATACTTCTACACAACTTAAAACTTTATTAGAACGTCTTGAAAGCCCAATCGAGCTTGTCGCGACTTTAGATGGTTCTGATAAATCTGCCAAAATTAAAGAATTGGTTGAAGAAATTGCAGCACTTTCGCCACAAGTTACTGCACGTTTTGACGGTAACAACGCACGTGCACCAAGTTTTGGGATTGCAAAAGTAGGTGAGCAACCGCGCGTATTCTTCGCAGGTTTACCAATGGGGCACGAGTTCACTTCATTAATTTTGGCTTTATTGCAAACTTCTGGTTATGCACCAAAAGTATCGGATGAAGTATTAACGCAAATCAAAGAATTGAATCTTTCATCTCACTTTGATGTGTTTGTATCGTTGAGCTGCCACAACTGTCCAGATGTAGTACAAGCTTTGAACCTCATTGCGATTTACAACCCTGGCACAACAGCAACCATGATTGATGGTGCATTCTTCCAAGAAGAAGTTGAGCAGCGCAAAATTATGGCTGTGCCGATGGTATTCCAAGATGGCAACCACATTGGTCAAGGTCGTATGACTTTGGAAGAAATTGTAGCTAAATTAGATACAGATTCTGCGAGCAAAGATGCAGCGAAACTGAATGCCAAAGAGGCGTTTGATGTCTTGGTAATTGGTGGCGGCCCTGCAGGGAATACATCTGCAATCTATGCAGCACGTAAAGGTATTCGTACAGGTATTGTGGCTGAGCGGATGGGCGGTCAGGTGATGGATACCATGGATATTGAAAACTTCACTTCTATCCAAAAAACACAAGGTCCAAAGTTTGCGGCAGAAATGGAAGCGCATGTGCGTGAATACGATGTCGATATTATGAATCTACAAAAAGTATCTGCCATTAAAGGTGCTGATGAAACTGCCAATGGTTTGGTCGAAGTGACTTTGGAAAATGGCGCAACACTTGAATCGAAAACGGTGATCTTGTCTACAGGTGCACGTTGGAGAGAGATGAATGTACCTGGTGAAGCAGAATACCGTACCCGCGGCGTGGCATACTGCCCACACTGTGATGGCCCGTTGTTTAAAGGCAAACGTGTTGCAGTGATTGGTGGTGGTAACTCAGGTGTAGAAGCAGCGATTGACCTTGCAGGGATTGTAGAGCATGTGACTTTGGTAGAGTTTGATACTAAATTACGTGCAGACCAAGTCTTGCAAAACAAATTGAACAGCTTGCCAAATACTACTGTAATTACCAATGCATTATCGACTGAGGTGATTGGTGATGGCGCACAAGTGACTGCGTTGAAATATAAAGACCGTGCGACAGATGTTGAGCATACTGTTGAACTTGCAGGAATTTTCGTACAAATTGGTTTATTACCAAATACGGACTTCTTAAAAGAGTCAAAAGTAGAGCTGACGAATCGTGGTGAGATTGTGATAAATGAGCGCAATGAAACCAATGTAAAAGGTGTATTTGCGGCAGGTGACTGTACAACTGTACCGTACAAGCAAATCATCATTGCAACAGGTGAAGGCGCGAAAGCATCACTTTCAGCATTTGATTACATCATCCGTTCAGGTCAATAAGTCTGAACGAATACATCTGAATACGCGGATTAACCATCCTTAAATTGTATTCGCTAAAAAGATAGCGCCTGAGTTCCCCAATACTCAGGCGCTATGTTCAGTAAAGTGCGTTATCGCACAGTATTAAAAGTTTATTTATTCTATTTTTGGTTTTAAGAACTGAGTCGGCTAACAACTCAGTTCTTTTTTTATTTTTAACATCCAGTTTGATTTACAGCAGTTAGATTCATTTCAGTCTAATTAGCCTTATTATTTTGTCCAAATAAATTCAACTGATTAAACTTTTCCTGTAGCTGCTCTTTGGTTTCGACATGCTCAGGATGCGGAATAATACATTCAATTGGGCAGACTGAAACGCAGGTTTGATAGTCATAAAACCCAACACATTCTGTGCAACGCGCCACATCAATTTCATACACCTTTTCACCCTCATAAATTGCTTCATTCGGGCATTCGGGTAAGCACATATCGCAATTGATGCATTGGTCGGTAATCAGGAGTGCCATCGCAATACTCGCTTAGTTTATTGCCACTTAGTTGGCTTGATAAGCCAACGATGAGGCAGAAATATCTGCAGTCGAATTTGGTAAGTTGCGAATCAGCAGGGCATAACGCATATCGACATCTGCAGGTATAGGGATTTCTACAATATGCCCTGAACCTTTGGCATCTTCAATCAGATTGCCTTTTTTATCTTTAATTTCAGTTAAAGTGAAATAGATATTGCCTTGTGGCGTCATCAATTCTAGAGAATCGCCCACTACAAAACGGTTTTTTACATCAATTTTAATGTAGTCACCATTACGTTCTAAGACTTCACCACAAAATTGCTGATGATCAAAACTTGATGAACCTGTTTCGTAGTTTTGGTATTCGCTGTGCACATGACGACGCAAGAAACCTTCGGTATAACCACGGTTAGCTAGGCCTTCTAATTGAGTCATTAATGCAGGGTCAAATGGTTTGCCTGCAAGTGCATCATCAATGGCTTTACGGTAAATTTGTGCAGTACGTGCGCAGTAGAAATAAGATTTGGTGCGACCTTCAATTTTTAGTGAATGGATGCCCATTTTAGTTAAACGGTCAACGTGCTGCACTGCACGTAAATCTTTAGAATTCATAAAGTAAGTGCCGTGTTCATCTTCTTCGGCAGCAAACATATCTTCGTCATTACGTTGTAATAACACAGGCTCGTTAAATTGATGCTGTGCCTGCATGTGTTGTTCATCTGCATCGGCAGTTTCAGAAAGATTTTTGACAGGAATTACGTCACCTGTTTCATCTTCTTTTGCATCGTGAATTTTATATTCCCAACGGCAGGCATTGGTACATGCGCCTTGGTTGGCATCACGTTTATTCATATAGCCTGAAAGCATGCAACGACCTGAATAGGCCATGCACAGCGCACCATGCACAAATACTTCAATTTCCATGCCAGGCACGTTGTTTTTAATTTCTTCAATTTCATCAATCGACAATTCACGCGAAAGAATGACACGGGTTAAACCCATATTTTGCCAGAATTTCACCGTTGCCCAGTTCACCGCATTGGCTTGTACCGATAAATGTACAGGCATGTCGGGGAAATTTTCACGCACCATCATAATCAGACCTGGGTCAGACATGATCAGCGCATCGGGTTGCATGGCAACCACAGGTTCTAGGTCACGAATAAAGTTTTTGAGTTTGCTGTTATGCGGTTGGATGTTCACCACCACATAAAACTTTTTGCCTAATTCATGTGCTTCTTGAATACCAATTGCTAAGTTTTCATGATCAAATTCGTTATTACGCACGCGCAAACTGTAACGCGGCTGACCTGCATAGACTGCATCTGCACCATAAGCAAAGGCATAGCGCATGTTTTTTAAAGAACCAGCAGGAGAGAGAAGTTCGGTGACGTGGGAAATGGTCATGATCAAAAAGCAATAGCAGAAATATGGCTTTATTGTATGAATCTAAATTTAGGATTCAACCTAGTAAATAGCTCGGGATTCAGAAGAAAACTTGTGCTGAAACGCTGGGGCTAATCTTGATATAGAAAGTTCCTCATCCTGAGCTATACAAAACGCACGAGAAGGGACTTTCAATACCAATTTGACAGATTGCTTATAATCAATTTCTGATGGATGAAAGCGTGTTAACGTACACGTTGCCCATGTTTATCAATCACCACTTCACCATCTTCTTTGCTGAAGCTTTTTAATTGTGGTTGAGTGAGCAAGTCTAAGACCAGTTCAGAAGGGCGGCACAGTTTCACACCTAACTCGGTCACGACAAATGGACGATTAATTAAAATCGGATGCTCGACCATCAATGCAATTAATTCCGCATCGCTGTGTGAGCTACCTTCAAGTTGCAACTGTTCGTATGGTTCTACATTTTTGCGGATTGCATCGCGCACGCTTAAACCTGCTTGTTGAATCATGCTAGTAAGTTCAGCTTGTGTAGGTGGGGTTTTTAAATATTCAATAATTTCAGGTTCTTGTCCTGTATTACGAATTAATTCTAAAGTATTGCGTGACGTTCCACAGGCAGGGTTATGAAAAATTTTGATGCTGTTGCTCATGCGTAGTGACTCGTTTTAGGTCGATAAAATTTCAATATTGCATTTATATATGGATATGCGTATATTCGCAATAGTTAATATTGAAGTGCAGATAAAAAATGAATCAAACTGATTTTTTTAAATGTTTGTCAGACCCAACCCGACTGGACATTCTGAAATTGGTGATGGCTCAACACAATATTTGTGTATGCGAATTGACAGAACAATTGCAGTTAAATCAACCGAAAATATCACGTCATTTGGCGTTGTTACGGAATTTATCTATTTTGCTAGATCAACGTCAGGGGCAGTGGGTGTATTACCGTTTGAACCCAGATTTACCCGAATGGGCGTTTGCTGTTTTAAATATTATCGCGCAGCAAGATGTCAGCCCGATGACGCACATCAACCCTACAATTTCAACACATTGCGAGTAAGCACATGGCACAGTCCAAACTTTCTTTTTTAGATCGTAATCTGACCTTATGGATTTTTATTGCCATGGGGCTAGGTGTTGCGATTGGCGTGGTATTTCCTGCAGTATCGGCAAGCTTAGATCAAATGAGTGTGGGAACAGTCAACCTTCCTATTGCGATTGGTTTGATTTTGATGATGTATCCACCATTGGCAAAAGTCGATTACGCAGCTTTGCCAGAAGTGTTTAAAGACCGCCGAACCTTGTTGTTGTCTTTGGTACAAAACTGGTTGATTGCTCCGTGTTTGATGTTCGCTTTGGCGATTATTTTCTTGCAAAACTATCCTGAATATATGACAGGTTTGATTTTAATTGGTCTGGCACGCTGTATCGCGATGGTCTTGGTCTGGAACAACTTGGCGTGTGGTGATAACCAATACGTGGCAGCGTTAGTCGCGTTTAACAGTATTTTCCAGATTGTATTCTTTAGTACTTATGCCTGGCTGTTTCTGAGTTTCTTGCCGCCGTATTTTGGCGTGGCAGGACAAGTGATTGATGTTGGTTTTTGGACAATCACCCAAGCTGTTTTAATCTATTTGGGTATTCCTTTTTTGATGGGCTTTTTAACACGCTTGATTTTAGTGAAAAGCAAAGGCTTAGATTGGTATCAAACGTCTTTTTTACCCAAAATTAGCCCATTTAGTCTGTTGGCATTGCTATTTACCATTGTGGCGATGTTCGCACTAAAAGGCGCAGAAGTACTGAGCTTGCCGATGGATGTTTTACGCATTTCCATTCCATTGATTATTTACTTCGTTACCATGTTCTTTATTAGCTTCTTTATGAGCAAATGGATGGGCAATGATTATCCACGGACGACCGCCATTTCCTTTACCGCAGCAGGGAATAATTTTGAATTAGCACTTGCTGTTGCCATTGCAACGTTTGGCTTGGCTTCTCCCGTTGCATTTACCACGATTATTGGCCCTTTGGTTGAAGTGCCTGTGTTGATTGCTTTGGTGAGTGTGTCTTTATGGCTGCGTAAAAAGTTTTATCAAAATGAGTCGATTGTCAGTTCAAAGTAATTTTCTTCATTTTGAGGTTTAAGATAAAAACATGGGCATGCGTTGCCCATTTTAGTTTTAAGAGTATGCAGCATGGTATTACCCAATATTGATTTAGATTTATTGCCTACACCAAGTTTTGAACAGGTGCAGGCAAAGCCGTTGAACCATCCGCCACGTATTTTATTGATGTACGGTTCAAACCGTGAGCGTTCTTATAGTCGTTTGGCGGTACAAGAAGCAGGCAGAATTTTGGAGCACTTTGGTGCTGAGGTAAAAATTTTCCATCCTAAAGGTTTGCCTTTACCAGAAGATGGCGATGCTTCACATCCCAAAGTCCAAGAGTTACATGAATTGCTGGCGTGGGCAGAAGGCATGGTTTGGTGTAGCCCAGAACGTCATGGTTCGATGAGCTCAATTTTTAAAGCACAAATTGACTGGATTCCACTTGCCGCGGGTGCAATTCGTGCCACACAAGGTAAAACGCTTGCTTTAATGCAGGTGTGTGGCGGGTCGCAGTCATTTAACAGTGTCAATCAATTACGTATTTTAGGACGTTGGATGCGGATGATCACCATCCCCAATCAGTCTTCTATTCCTAAAGCCTTTTTAGAGTTTGAGGAAGATGGCCGCATGAAAGCGTCTAGCTATTACGACCGTATTGTCGATGTGATGGAAGAGTTATATAAATTTACTTTGCTGACTCGCGGGCAAGCAGCATATTTGGTAGATCGTTATTCTGAACGTGTGGAAACTGCCGAGCAGCTATCGAAGCGTGTTAATCAGAAGTGTTTATAATCCAATTTTAGATACGTAAATACTGCATTACAAAAGGCTTAGAGAGCGATTATTCGGCTTCAAGTCGCTTTAAAATCTGACAATCATCAATGGTTGTTTGCGTGGTGCAGGCTTGTCTAAGTTGCTGAAGTTGTAGCTGAAAATGCTGCAACTCGGCAATTTTATCTTCTACATGCCTTAAATGTTCATCAATCAATTCATTCACAGCGCAGCAGTTTTGTTTCGGCTGTTTTTCTAATTCAATTAAGGCTTCAATTTCTTTTAAGTTCATATCTAAAGCACGGCAACGCTTAATAAAAATCAAACGCTTGAGTGCCTCATCGTTGTAATAGCGATAATTATTTTCGGCACGAAAGCTTGGGGTGAGTAAGTGTTTCTTTTCATAAAAACGAATTGTATCTGTGCTGACTCCAACTTTTTTAGCTAATTCATGAATTAAATATTGTGCCATACTTGACCTTGGACTAAGTCTATAGTTTTAAATGAGCATAATCGAAACAGTTTCATTTTGAAAGAAGGTGTGTCTATGGCATGTACGTGTAGTCATGAACCTGCGCCAATCAAACCGAATAGTAAATATAGAACCGCGTTATGGATTGCATTGGTGATCAATCTCAGCATGTTTTTTATCGAGTTGATAGGTGGTGCCTATGCCCATTCATCATCCCTATGGGCAGATTCACTGGATTTCTTTGGAGATGCTGTCAATTACGGGATTTCACTTGCGGTGTTAAGTGCAAGTTTGTATTGGCGTGCTACTGTGGCTTTGGTCAAAGGCATCACGATGGCCTTGTTTGGTGTGGTGGTGATGGGCAAGGTTATCTATGCCTATATACAGGGTATTCCACCTGAAGCCATAACCATGGGTATTATTGGGATCATCGCCTTATTAGCCAATGTGGTTACTGCATTGATTTTATATGCATTTCGAGATGGTGATTCGAATATGAAATCGGTGTGGTTATGTAGCCGTAATGATGCGATTGGTAATTTCGCAGTTATTTTGGCGGCAGTGGGTGTATTTGGTACGGGTAGTTTGATTCCAGATCTTGTGGTAGCCGTGATTATGGCGAGTTTGGGCTTAACAGCGGGGTATCATGTGATTCAGCAAGCTTTGGCTGAACGAAGAATGAATGTACCAGAATAAAGAATAAACGTAAAAAGCACTCCATCTGATTTGAGTGATTTAGATGGAGTGCTTTTAATTTTTTGTAGTCGCAATAATTTTAAAATTTGAAGTAAAAATAACGATAAGTTATTCCAAATTGCTATTTACAAAAAATAATATATAACTAAAATTAAAAATAAATTGATGTATTTAAAAATAATTTACACGATGAATAATATTTAATTTTTTTTAAATTGAGGGTTAAATGAAACTAATTAAATTATTTTCTATAGCAAGCCTGATTGCTTTGGCTGGCTGTAGTTCTAAAGTAGTGACTTATGATACTGCAGGGCAAGTGATTGGTTCATGTGTCGCTACACAGGGCTTTATTTTGGGGGCTAAAGCTGTGTGTTATGGTGGTGCCAACATACAAGGCATTAACTATTCTAAAGTAGATGAGCGCACGGGTTTATTGCCAACCATACCAAATAATTCGCAGATTTCACTGCAACAAGACTAATTTTTTAGAGGGGTAATACAATGAAAATTTCTAGTTTAATCGCATTAACAGCGGCTATTCTGATGACAGGTTGTGCTTCAAAAGTGACAACTTATGATTCGAGTGGTCGTATGATTGGTTCATGTCAGGCAGAGCGTGGGTTTGTAATTGGTGGTGGTGCACACTGTGAAGGACGTGCTAACCAAGAAGGTCGCAGTGTACGTTAATTGATGCTAATGACAAAAAACCGAGCTATTTAGCTCGGTTTTTTTAGATTCAACAGCTTTTATTTTTCAACGAAAGCACGTTCAATCACGTAATCGCCCAATTCACCCATACGTGGTGATTCTTTTAAACCATGTTGGTCAAGTAATGCTGCAACATCTTTTAAGAATGCAGGGCTACCACATAACATGGCACGGTCAGTTTCAGGGTTAAAACGTGGTAAACCAATTTTTTCAAAGATTTCACCTGATTCAATTGCCGTGGTCACACGTCCTTGGTTTGGATATTCTTCACGTGTAACGGTTGGGTAATATACCAGTTTTTCACGAATACCAAGTTCTTGGAAAAACTCGTGATTTGGTAATTCATTTAGAATTAAATCTTGATAAGCCAATTCAGAAATGAAACGTGTACCGTGAACCACAATCACTTTTTCAAAGCGTTCATAAGTTTCAGGGTCGCGGATGGTTGCCAAAAATGGAGCTAGACCTGTACCTGAAGAAAGTAAGTATAGGTTTTTACCAGGATTTAAATCATCCAGTACCAAAGTGCCTGTAGGTTTTTTAGAAACCAGCAATTCATCGCCCACTTTTACTTTTTGTAAAATAGACGTTAAAGGGCCATCAGGTACTTTAATTGAGAAGAATTCTAGCTCTTCTTCATAGTTAGCACTGGCAATCGAGTAAGCGCGCATTAAAGGCTTGCCATTTACTTCCAGACCAATCATCACAAATTGACCGTTTTTAAAACGTAGTGCGGTATCGCGAGTCGTTTTAAAACTGAATAAAGTGTCATTCCAGTGGTGTACGTGAGTAATCTTTTCGACGTTGAAAGCAGCCATTAAAGGTCTCAATAAATTATCAAATTAGAACAGCTTGCTATTCTAATCTAAAATCATTCTCTATAAACTGAATATATTTAATTGAGCTTATCAGAAAAAGTGATGAAGACTGATCTAAAAATGCCAATAATCGGATTTATGCACTCTCCCTACCGAGAAAAATTTGGTATTCCTCGTCAACCGAATCTGGTACAAGTCGAATCGTATATTGAAATGCAGGCGCCTTATAACGATGTGTTGGCATTTGAAGGGATCGAAGCGTTTAGTCACTTATGGTTAATCTGGCAATTTCACGACAATAAAAACCAAACCGATGCTCATCCAACCGTACAGAAACAGCAAAACCCCTGTTTTCGTGCACAAGTGCGTCCGCCACGTTTGGGTGGTAATCAAAAAATAGGTGTGTTTGCGACGCGCAGCATGTATCGACCTGCACCCATTGGTTTGTCTGTGGTGCAATTTAAACAGGTCAAAAAAGTGGGTAAGTCACTGCGAGTTTATGTGACAGGAGCAGATTTGTTGCATGGCACGCCTATTTTGGATATTAAACCTTATATTCAATATTCAGATGCTGTGCCTGATGCACAAAGTGGTTACGCGCAAGATGAACCCATAAGAAAAACAGTGCTATGGATGGACACAGCCGAAGCGCAAAAAAATCAGTTGCTCGAATCTGGCGTATTACAGCCACAAATTGTGCAGGAATTGGAACAGGTCTTGTCTTTAGATCCACGACCTGCATATCAGGATGATGCTGAACGAATTTACACCATGAATTTTGCAGATTTTGATGTCAGTTTCCGTGTTGATCAGCACGCAGTACATATCCTAAAAATTGTTTTAATCGCTGTCGATTAAACCAGCATATATAAAATAGCCACCAACGCCAGCATGTGCAGAATTTGGGCAGGGGCGAAATACAGTGCAAAGCGCAAACCACCAATGAGCGCGGCATTGACGCATTTGGCAATCGCATGTGCCACCACACCTAAAATTAAGGCATACAAAAGTACCTGCTGGCTCGGTGGACCTTGCATCACCACGGTTGCAATTGCGGCATGAACCTCAAATAACGAGGCGAGCAGGGTACCAATGATTAAACCTGCATCCCCAAGGGTTTGTTCCAAGCCGTATACCATCGCTTGAATTGCGGTCAATGTCGCCACAATAATTGCGGCTTCTTTAAGGCTAAACATACGGGTATCGGTTTCTGGCTTTGCCGTTGCCGTACTTTTATGTTTTTTGAGCAACCAGACACCCGCTACAACCAAAATCGCGATTCCGACCAAACTTGGAATAATTAATAACTTAAACCAAATCAGATTGACACCCGCCACAATAATCAACATTTGCGCTAAAGTCGCCACGCAAGACATCAGCGCTGCACCTGCGTTGGCACGTGCTTCACCACGACCTGCGCGTACTTCCATGCCTAAACTGGCAATGGTTGCTGTGCTTGATACAAAACCTGAAGCAATCGCAGACAACATGAGGGCATTGCTGCTTGAGAGTAAGCGCTTAGCGATATGCGCTAAAGCCTGCACACTTAAAATTAAAATCAATAATTTTAAAATCACATAAGGATTAAGTACATTGCCCCATAGTGCGGTATTGGGTGTCAGCGGCAAGGCAATTAACACCAAAGCCAGTAAGAACAAGCCATCACGTAGTTCAGCTTCGGTAATCCACTGACTGACAATGCCATGCATGGTGTGCTTGGTCATGAGTAAACCTGTCAAAATAACCGATAAACCTGCTGCCAATGGAATATTCCATAAACACAATGCACCAATAAAATAGGTCATCACGAAGGCAAGTTCGGTGGTAGCGCCGGGGTCATCTTCCGTTTGATTTTTGAGGGAATATAAGCCAATTCCCCCAACAATCAACGCACCCACAATGGCAATGCTCGTGCCCAATAAGAAGCAAATGGCACCTAATAATGCGCAAATTCCAAAGGTACGTACGCCTGCAAAACGGTGATGTTGTCCATTTTTTTTACTGCGTTCACGCTCTAATCCAATCAGTAAGCCACAGCCAAGTGCTGCTGCAAACATGGTGAGCAGTTCGGGAAAATTGGTTGTAACCAAAGATGGAGGAGTCAGAAAATCCACAGCAACATTCCAAATACAAGGTGTTATTTTAAACATCATATATTTGAATTGTGTTTATCGCCATTTATGAATCTATTTTCACTCTAAAATTATGGCTTAATCGAACCATACAAGATTACTGTATTAAAGAAGTCATTCAGCCCTGAAAGCAAACTCTGCTATAGTAAACCCAGATTTTGGGGCATATAACAATGAATTTTAATTTTGAAATAGACAGTACTTGGTGCTTAGAACAATTAGTCAAAGATGGTAAAATTACCGAACGTGATCAGGCTTTGGTACAAACCACGCATCGTCAACGTGATCAATTAAAATGGCATCCGTTACAATGGATTGCCAACTTTAATTTGGTCGATCAAAGTCATCCCCAAACCACTTTAACTTTAAACCGTTTATGCCAATGGCTGGCTGATAAATCAGGCTTGCCATTCTATATTATTGATCCGTTAAAAGCCGATGTTGCTGCTTTAACAGCTGTGATGTCGCAGGAATTTGCACTGCGTAACCGTATTTTAGCGGTGGAAGTGACTGCAGATGCGGTGTTAATTGCGACAGATCAACCTTATAAAAAAGAATGGGTTGCCAACTTAGAACATAGTTTATTGCCCAAAAAAATTCAGCGAGTTTTACTCAGCCCAGATCAATTACAGCGTTATTTGATCGAATATTACCAAGTGAGTCGCGCAGTACACTCATCACAAAAATCTTCTGCACATGACCGTGAAAATAAAGGGGTCGAGGCTTTATTGCAATTGGGCGATACCCAAAACCCAGATGCCAATGATCAACATATTGTGAAGTTGGTGGATTGGGTGCTGCAATTTGCCTTTGAACAAGGCGCAAGTGATATTCACCTCGAACCACGTAAAGACACAGGCAAAGTACGTTTTCGTATTGATGGCGTGTTGCACACCATCTATAACATGCCTGCCAATACGCTTACCGCAGTCATCTCACGGATTAAAATTTTAGGGCGTATGAATGTAGCCGAAAAACGTAAACCGCAAGATGGACGTTTAAAAACCCGAACTCCAAAAGGACAAGAAACTGAACTGCGTTTATCGACCTTACCAACGGCGTTTGGCGAAAAACTGGTGATGCGTATTTTTGACCCAGAAGTATTGGTACGCAGTTTTCAGCAATTGGGTTTTGATAGTCGTTTGTTGAATGAATGGCATGCCCTGACTGCACATAGTCACGGCATTATTTTGGTTACAGGCCCTACAGGTTCGGGTAAAACCACCACGCTGTATTCATCGCTAAAGCAATTGGCTACCGATGAAGTCAATGTCTGCACCATTGAAGACCCGATTGAAATGTTAGAACCGAGTTTTAACCAAATGCAGGTGAATACTGCAATTGATTTAGGTTTTGCCGATGGTGTGCGTGCCTTAATGCGTCAAGACCCTGACATTATTATGGTCGGAGAAATTCGAGATCAGGATACCGCAAATATGGCGATTCAAGCGGCACTGACGGGGCATTTAGTTTTATCGACACTGCATACTAATGATGCGCCGTCAAGTTTGACTCGTTTGCATGATTTGGGCGTGCAGCCATTTTTGACTGCTGCCACAATTTTAGGCGTTTTGGCACAGCGTTTGGTGCGTAAGCTATGTCCGCATTGTAAGCAGGAAGGCTCAATAAATGAAAAAGACTGGGAACATTTGACCTTTGACTACATTATGGAAATGCCTGCACAAGTGTTTAAACCTGTCGGATGCGATGAATGTCGTCAAACGGGCTATAAAGGTCGGGTCGGAATTTATGAGTTTATGCCTTTAAGTTTAGACACCAAACAGCTCATCAGTGCCAATGCCAATTTAAATGAATTACGTCAGCAAGCTAAAAAAGAGGGCATTGAACCGTTGCGTATTGCAGGCGCACGCAAAGTTTTAGAAGGCATGACCACTTTAGAGGAAGTGTTGCGAGTCGTGCCATTAAATTAGCAGATTCAAACTTTTTACGATGAATTTTAAAAAATGGAAATCTTAAGATTCAGCTCATCTTGCTTTGTTTTAATCACCATAACGAAATGAGCAACACAAAAAGGTGAAGCAATGAAATTTACAATGAAAGCAATGTTGATGGCAGGTTTAATGGCAATGGCTTCAATCACCATGGCAAACGACAGCATTAACACCCAAGCACTACATCAAAATGTAACTGTAAAACAAGCTTTAAGCCTGAAAGATGACAGCAAAGTGCAGTTAAAAGGTTATGTGGTGAAATCTATTGGTGATGAAAAATATCAGTTCCGTGATAACACAGGCACTATTACGGTCGATATTGATGATGACTTATGGAATGGCAAAGCCGTTTCTGCCAAAACGCCTGTTACCTTAATTGGTGAAGTGGATATTGATCACAAGCCTGCAAAACGTATTGAAATAGATGTCGATCAGGTTCATTTCTAACATTCAATGCGTGCGCATGATTTACTTCAAGCAGCATTCATCACTGAAAAACCACATACCTCACAGGAGGGATGTGGTTTTATAATTCTTAGATTCTTAATTGAAGTACATCAAAAATAACAGAGGATGGCATGCGACTACTCTTGGCTGAAGATGATGTATCACAAGCAGAAAGTATTAAAACCTGGCTGGAAATGGATGGTTATAATGTCGATTGGGTCGAGCGTGGCGATCACGCCATTTTAGCCATTCAGCAGCATCATTATGATTGTGTGTTGTTAGACCGTGGGTTGCCTAAAAATAGCGGTGATGAAATTCTGCACGCTTTACGACAGCAGCAACAGGACACACCTGTTATTTTTATTACTGCGCGCGATAGTATTCAAGATCGGGTACAGGGACTTGATTTAGGTGCCAATGATTATTTGGTCAAACCGTTTAGCCTTGAAGAACTCTCGGCGCGGGTACGCAGTCAGTTACGCAATGCGCAAAGTCATCCGACACAGCAGCTTGAATTTGCCAACTTGGTTTTAGACACGCAAAGCAAACAAGTGAAAGTAGATGATCAACAGGTCAATTTAACGGCCAAGGAATTCCAGATTTTACATAAACTGATGCAAAACCCGCAGCATGTGGTGACTCGTGAACAGCTCGAAGAGTCTTTATATGCATGGGGCGATGAAATTGAAAGTAATGCGATTGAAGTATTTATTTATCAATTACGCAAAAAAATTGGCAGTAGCCGCATTAAAACCATACGAGGTTTAGGCTATCGTATGCAGCAAGATAACTAATTCAGTTTGATCTCCGCATGTCTAAACAGGTCATTTCTTTACAATCCAAACTGGTTAAAAGCTCCGTTTTAAGCTCGGTCTTGGCGGGTGGACTCGCCCTGATTTTATTATTGGCGGTTGCCAGTTACCAAACCATGCAAGTCCATGACGAGATTATGGATGAAATAGCCGATATGTTGCTGCGAGCAGACTTGCGTGACCATGCAGGCAATCAGGTCGATGAGTTGAGTGAGCAATTTCATATTGCCTATCAATTGGGATTAGATGATCTGATTTTGACCACCTCTGAAGATGAACATGACATTTCTCAGCTTCACTTGCCTCAGCTTGCCGTGGCATCTGAGCATGGTTTTTCATTTCACTGGCAAGATGGGCAAATTTGGCGCAGCTATGTGGCAGAGGAAGATGGCTTGCATGTGATTGTCGTGCAGCCGCTTAAATATCGCTTTAAGGAAATTGCTGCAACCAGTTTGGGCTATGCCGCTATTTTATTGCTGTTGTGGTTGCTGCAATGGGCCATTGTACATTTTATGATTGGTCGTCAATTTAAGCGGATTCAGCAACTCTCCCAACAAATTGCAGAAAAAAATCAACATGATTTGACGCCAATTATCCCCACACAACCTGAATTGAAAGAACTGCAACCGATGCTGCAGCAATTGAATAAATTGTTGGGGCGGGTAGAGCAATCTTTAATTGCAGAACAGCGATTTACTGCAGATGCTTCGCATGAATTACGTTCTCCTTTATCTGCTATTCAATTGCGTTTGCAGGTGCTAAAACGTAAATACCAACAACAACCTGAGTTGGCACAAGATTTAGAGCAAATTCAGCGTGATGTCAGTCGTGGTACACAAGTATTGGAAAATTTGCTGTTATTGGCACGTTTAGACCCGACAGATGCGGCATCGTTAAATAAAAGTGCGGTATCTATAGCAGACTTGGTGCAGGAAGTTTTACAAAGTCTGACGCCGTTTATTCAGGAAAAAGCCATTCAGATTCAGTCAGATATTCAACCGATACAAGTGCAAGGCAATCCTGAATTGCTATTTAGCTGCCTGCGCAACTTGATTGACAACGCAGTGCGTTATGCAGCACCTCAAGGACGTATTTGGATTGAAGCGAAACCGCATGAATTGATGCAGGAAATTTGCATCGCCGACAATGGTCATGCAGTGACTGATGACGTTTTGGCACGTTTGGGCGAACGCTTTTACCGTGCTTTAGGCAGTAAAACTCAAGGTTCTGGTTTAGGACTGTCGATTTGTAAGAAAATTATAGAGTTGCATGCAGGAAAAATTGAATTTTCACGTGCTGAACAAGGTGGTTTAAAAGTGCGTATTTTGTTGCCTAAAGCCCAGTTGTAAATATGATTGGTTTTAGGAAGCAAGTTAAAATTAAACAAGTCAGAACTTAAAAGCAGTATGCGCTGATTCATACTGCTGTTTCCACGTTTATTATTGTGTTGATTATTTTAATTATTTTGTGAGAATAAGACGATTGTTACGGGTTAAGCGTAAACGATATTCTTCGCCTGCATGCAAAATACGAATTTCGCGTCCTAGCGCAAACAAGTTATTTGAATGTAACATAGGTAGGGCATGCTGAGTGTCTGAATGACGTGAAAATAAATTAAATGGGGCGTTCATTTTGAGTTACTCCGTGGTGTGTAAGAATTGTTTTAAATGATAATCATTATCATATAAGCCTGTCAACGGATTATTTTTGATTTTATAAAAGTCTACAATTTGCAGTTAAACGTACATTGCAGAAAAGGAAACGGGTTCATGTCCAAGCCAAATATTCATGTGGCAATTGCGCTGTTATTTCATCAAAACAAAGTGTTAGTGGGTTGGCGCGAAGCCAAACAACATCAGGGCAATAAACACGAGTTTCCTGGTGGAAAAGTGGAAGCAGGCGAAACTCCTGTAGATGCCTGCCGCCGTGAGGTGTTTGAAGAAGTTGGTATTGGCATACAGCATTGGCATGCCTTTGATATTATTTGCCATGAATATGATGATGTGATTGTCAATCTGCATATTTTTCAGGCTGCTGTACCTGCGGCTTCATTAAAAGATATTCAAGTGCCTTGGACATGGTTTAGCCGTCCGCAACTTTTAGAGCTGAATTTTCCGCAAGCCAATCGTGCAATTGTGCAACGACTAGTGTGGCAACAGGCAATTAAAGTCAGTGAAGATTTAAAACATTTAGCAAATTTGCCTAAGCAAAAACTGCTGTATTGGCGGGTTGAACCCAATGCTGCATGCAAGGTCGAATTGTCAGAATATTGCATTGAGCAACTGGGGCAAGTGATTGTCAATTTGGAATTGTGGAAGCAATTAAATACGATTCAGCAACACGCCATTGCAGCAATTCATTTAAAACAATCGCAACTGATGCAATTACAAAAGGGCGATTTAAAAGTTGGGCAGCGTTATATTGCAGCGTGTCATGATATTGTTTCGGCACAACATGCACAGCAAATTGGTTGTGAAGCAATTTTACTCAGTCCTGTTTTAGTAACCACCACGCATCATGATGCCACACCTTTAGGATGGGAAAAATTCCAGCAGATCGCTGAATTTGTCGATATTCCTGTTTTTGCTTTGGGTGGCTTAACTCAAGATGATTTAACTACCGCAGAGCAGCATCATGCCTATGGCATTGCAGGTGTACGTTTTATTTGATTTTTTCTAGTTTGCGCAAATAAAAAAATCGCTGATGTAATCACACTCAGCGATTTTTAGTTTATTAAATTATCGTCCTTACAAATCTTTCAAAGCTTGTTGGGCTTCCGCAAGGCTTTTGGCATTATTTTGTTGCTGTGCTGCTTTTTGAATGACTAGCCATAATTGACGTTTCATAGCATCGCTTTGTGCATAGCTTAAACCACGACGTGCCAAGGCTTCTGCATTAGCGGGTTGCTTCTTTTGGTTGGCAATTAAAGCCAAATATAAATAGGTTTCAGCCGCTTGCGGGGCAAGTCGCTGCGCTTGCAAAGCTGCTGTTTCGGCCTGATTGAATTGACCTTGTTTATAAGCGGTCTGGGTTTGCTGCATCAACTTTTGAAAAGCAGGCAAACTACGACCATCCTCTAATTTTTGTTGCACGGTTTGTTGTGGCACCACCACTTGCAACGATTGACGCTTAATTTCTTCACGTTCATAAGGACGAATCACCACACCTTCTGGTGTCGTCACAGTTTTAGGTTTTTCAGGCACAGGCTGAGGAGCAGGCGGTTCAGGTAAACTCTGGCAAGCTACAATCGTTGCCATCGCACCCATAGCGAATGTGGTGAAAAAAACTTGTCTTAAACGTGATAATTTCATAAGCGTAACTGACCGATATCCTCAAGTTTAATTGATATAACTGCCACTTGAGATGACACGACCATCGGTATTGTCATCTGTTACGGGTTCAGTTTCACGGATATAATTTTCGATACTGTCACTGGTTTCAGGAGCTGTTTGCTGAGTTTCAGTATCGGGTTGGTAAACGGGTTCAACTTGATAGTGTGAAAAACCACATGCGGTTGCCTGACGCGGTACATTATTACGATTCACTGGAATATACATCGCACCTTCACAGCCTTGTGCAGATAAATGCCCAGAACTGCGGTCAATCCAATGCCATTGAACTTGTTCGGTCTGACGTAAGTTGACAGGTTTTTGACGCAATTGCTGCATCACATTACTCCAGACAGGCAAAGCACCAGACGAGCCTGTTAAGCCTGTGACTTTGTTATCATCCAAACCAAGCCATACAACGGCTAAATAATTGCCTGAATAGCCCGCAAACCATGAGTCACGGGTATCATTGGTTGTGCCTGATTTACCCGCCAATTTTAAATCTGTCGATAAGCTATTATATGCCGCACGACCTGTACCAGAACTCATGACTTGCTGTAAACCATAATTCAAAATATAAGCGGCAGAAGGATCAATGGTTTGTTGCACAGTTAAACCATAACGATCCAGTAAACGTCCATTGGCATCGACTACGGTGCGAATCGCTTTGGTCGGATATTTAAAACCACCTGTGGCAAAGTTACCGTAAATGTCCATCACTTGCATTGGTGATAAATCTACCGCACCCAAGAAAATAGATGGATATTGCGGAACCGCATCACTTGGTACACCAAATTTAATGAGGTGATTACGGAAGGTAGATAATCCAAACTCCTGTCCCAAACGAACTGCAGATAGGTTATAAGACTGAGATAGGGCTTGTGACATAGACACAATCCCATGATCGCTGCCGCTATAATTACGTGGTGTCCAAGATTTACCATCAATTGGGATGCTGATTTGGCTGTCTTCTACAGGACTTGCCCAGTTATATCGACCAGACTCAATCGCACTTAAATAAATAATTGGTTTGAGCAGTGAGCCAACTTGACGTTTGGCATCCAAGGCACGGTTAAAACCCGTAAAATCTTGCGTAGAACCTACCGCTGCCACTAACTCGCCATTTTCAGGATGAGAAATTAGCACCGCGCCTTGTAATTCTTTTAAACGCTTTGGATTGGCTTTGCTTAAACGCTCAACCGATGCTTTAAAAGCATTTTGTACGTTGGTTTGTGCAATCGGATCAAGCGTCGTGAAGATACGCAAACCCTGATTGGTCAAATCTCCTTCTTGATATTCAGTACGTAATTGACGGCGGACAATATCTAAAAAGTCAGGGAAACGGGCAGGGCCAATGGTCGGTTTTGTAATGACATTTAAGGGACGCGCAGTTTCTTTTTCATATTGTTCTTGGTTTAAATAACCCATCACCAACATATTGTTTAGTACAATGTCACGACGTTTTTTGGCAGCTTCAGGGTTGCGCCAAGGATTATATAATGATGGACCTTGTACCAAACCGACCAAAAAGGCTTGTTGTGAAATGTTTAGCTCACGCAACGGCATACCAAAATAAAACTGTGAAGCTAGACCATAACCATTAATAGAATAGTTACCGTTTTGACCTAAATTCACCTCATTTAAATAGGCTTCTAAGATTTCATCTTTGCTGTAATGTAGTTCAATCAGCATGGCCATGAGTGCTTCATTGGCCTTACGTTTTAAGGTGCGTTCTGGGCTTAAATAAAAGTTTTTCACCAATTGCTGCGTAAGGGTAGAACCACCCTGACGTTTGCCACCAGTGACGTTACTGACAATAGCACGCGCAGTACCACGAATTGAAACGCCGTGGTGTTGATAGAAATTACGATCTTCAGTGGCAATAAGGGCTTCAATCAGCGGTTTAGGTACTTTATTCAGTTTAATCAGCACACGATCTTCATTGTGCTGTGGATAAATTCCGCCAATCAACATCGGTTCTAAACGTGCAATACCTGTATTAGATGGTTTGGTGGCGCTCACTTCACTAATTTGATTGTTGGCAAAACTGACTTTTAAAACCTGTTCAGGTTCGACACTGTCTCCAAAGTCAAAACCACGGGTATGCACAAATAAAGTATTACCATCGCTGACATAACTGCCTGATTTAGCGTAATTATCTGTATTTTTATAGCCAAGTAGTTTTAGTTCTTGAGTAAAGTCGGTCTGGCTGACAGGTGCATTGTTATACACTTCTAATGGGCGTGCAAAAACCTTGGCTGGAATATCCCAACGCTGTCCTTCAAATTTGTCTCTGACAATATTATCCAGACGAATCAAGTAGATACTAAATGCAATAAATCCACCAATAACGATGATGCAAAATAGTAATGCAATTATGCCTATGCCACGCTCAGACTTCATAAATCGCGATAAGATCCTGATAAATTTTGCTAATCATGCGAAGCTTTTACTGAATTTGCAATAATTAATCTGTGACTGAAGGGAAAATATCGTCATAAAATTGAGCAGAAATGTAGTTTTAAAGTTTTTTTAAATCAACTAGGTTAGTGCTATGATAGGCGTCGAATCGTAGCGGAGCGATATCGCAGGTGCAAATTTCACATAAGAACTTTCGGAACATTGGACTGATTGGCCGTCCAGACAAATATTCTGTCGTAGAAACATTATGTCTGATTCACGACCATATTTTAGGATTGGGTTTGCATCCCGTTTTTGATTCAGAAACTGCTCAACTTGTACCTTATAACAACACCCAAACAGTCAGCCGTGCTTTATTAGGTGAAGTGGTCGATTTGGTGATTGTAGTTGGTGGTGATGGTTCATTGCTGCACGCAGCGCGCGCTTTGGTTAAATACAATACCCCTGTAATTGGTGTGAACCGCGGGCGTTTAGGCTTTTTAACCGATATTAAACCGACAGAAGTAATCTTTAAACTCGATCAGGTTTTGCAAGGACATTTCCAGTCAGACCGTCGTTTTTTACTGGAAATGGAAGTGCGCTCTAAAGGCGAAATCATTTATGAAGCGATTGCCTTAAATGATGTGGTGCTACATTCGGGTAAGTCGGTTCACATGATTGACTTTGAACTGAATATTGATGGGCAATATGTCTATCGTCAGCACAGTGATGGTTTAATCGTTTCAACCCCAACAGGTTCAACGGCTTATGCCTTGTCAGGCGGTGGCCCAATTGTGCATCCGAGCATGGATGCAATTGCATTGGTGCCTATGCATCCTCATACCTTGTCTTCACGCCCAATTGTGGTGGGTGGACACAGCGAAATTAAAATCAATATTCGTGAAAACCGTGTATTGCCAATGGTCAGTGCCGATGGTCAACATAGTGTTTCATTAAATGTCGGAGATAGTTTGCATATACGCAAACATCCTTATAAATTAAATTTATTACATCCACCAGGTTATGACTTCTATATGGCTTGTCGTACTAAGTTAGGGTGGAATCAAGATTTTGAATCAATGCAACAGCAGGATGAATGATGAATATTGAACAAATGCTTGCCGTACTCGATCCTGAAATTGTTGGACGTTTAAAAACGGCAATTGAAATTGGCAAGTGGCCAAACGGTGTTGCGCTGACCCAAGAGCAACGTCAAATTTGTATGCAAGCAGTGTATGCGTGGGAAATGAAAAACCTGCCTGAAACTGAGCGTAGTGGCTATATTGACCGTGGCACTAAAGAAGAAGGCGAGCAGTGTGATGACGATCATCACAAGCATGAAGAATTTAAACCGATTCGTTTTGTTTAAATGATGCAAAACTGCTTTCATGAAAATTGAAAGATGAAAAAGACACCTGAGATGGGTGTCTTTTTTTGTATCTTCAATGACGTTTTAGTTGTGACGATTTTGCCAAAGCTGCTGTGCATTTTGCATTGCTGCCGCATAATCATCACAAACGCCCATGGTATATAAAGCGATACCTATGGTTTCAGTAATGGCGACTTCACCATACTCATGAGTTTGCTGACCTAGCCAGACGGCTTTAAATACTGCCAAATCCAATTCTTCTTCTACAGGGCTACGGTTATCGGTCAGTTTAGGCAGTTCGTGTTCATATAAAGCGCCATTTTTGATGCCACAAATTAATGTCTTGGCATCAGGGTTGCGCTCAAATTCACCGCCTTCGCCTTTAATTACTGCACTGTTTTGATAACCCAACTGAAATGCGGCTTGTTGATGCGAGCTGCGATAGGCAGGGTGAAAAATCGCCTGCATGGTGGCTTTGGCATTAAAAGGGTTGATTAAACGGGCAAGGGTATGAATGGGTGAACGTAAACCCATCACATTGCGTAAATTAATCAACTCACTCAAAATCGGTGAAATAACATCCAATGGTAAGTAAGCAAAATTACGCTGTGCCAATTGCTGTTCAACGTCTAGGTCATTTTGGCAAATTGGATAATCTAAATATTGCAGTGCTTGTTCGGTATATAAACGGTTGATGGTATGCCCAGAAGCACCATGCATCACCACTTTATAGTTATGTTTTGCTAAAGTCAGCGCTGCCAATAAAAACCACGGATAATGTCTGCGTTTACCTGCATAAGATGACCAGTCTAAATCGACCTGAAGCGGTTTAAATTGCAGTTGATCACGGGTGGCTTGCACAAAACCTGCCAACTCCTCTACAGATTCTTCCTTCACACGCAGCAGCATTAAAAAAGCGCCTAATTGAACGTCCAAGACTTCATTGCGCAAAATCATAGAAAAAGCTTGATAGGCCTCGTCATAGGTCAGTGAACGTGCGCCTGTTTTGCCTTTGCCAATAATTCGAATAAATTGTGCGAATGGATGTTCTGCATCTTTATAAATATTTCTTTTATTGGGGTTTGTATTTGGCATAAGCGAGTTCACACACATCTTTAGTTAGTATACTAGTGTATAAACTTCGGCAACAGTTTGCAGCACTATTCACAGCTTCAGCTTGTACGAGCTGCCACAAGTTTCATTGCATATCTGAAATGACGATTAAAGTTTGACTGTAAAGTAAGACAATCTGTAGGGATAACACATGACAGCCTGTATAAAAATGCATAGCATGGATACTATTGAAAACAACAATTGAAAAATAAAGGATTGGATATGCTGGCTTATGATGCTGATTTAGAATTATTTAGAGATAACTTTCGACGTTTTATGCAGGAGCATATTGCACCGCATTATGCTGCGTGGGAACGTGAGGGCATCATGCCGCGCAGCGTGTGGAATCTGTTAGGTGAAAATGGCTTTTTATGTATTGATGTGCCTGAAGAATATGGCGGCTATGGTGTTCCAACGCATTATTCCCTAATGTTGGTCGAAGAGTCGGCACGTGCAGGTTATAGCGCACTCTCTACAGGTATTTCCTGTCACTCTGAAATTGCTGCGCCGTACATTTTGCATATTGGTACAGAAGAACAAAAACAATACTGGCTACCTAAAATGGTGTCGGGTGAAGTAGTTGGTGCAATTGGCATGACCGAGCCAGGTGCGGGTTCAGACTTACAAGCCATGCGTACTAATGCCATTTTGCAAGAAGATCATTATGTACTGAATGGCTCTAAAACCTTTATTTCCAATGGTCAGCATGCAGACTTGGTGGTTTTGGCAGTAAAAACTGATCCGCAAGCACGTGCCAAAGGCGTGTCGCTCATGTTGGTCGATACTCACTTGGAAGGCTTTAAAAAAGGCACCAATTTGGAAAAAATTGGTTTGCATTCACAAGATACGTCAGAGCTATTCTTCGACAATGTCAAAGTGCCGAAAAACCAACTGTTGGGACAGGCAGGGCATGGTTTTGCCTATTTAATGCAAGAATTGCCACGTGAACGTACCGCGATTGCAGCCACAGCATTGGGTGCTATTCGTGGTTCAATTGATGTGACCACACAATATGTGCAAGAGCGTCAGGCGTTTGGACAAGCCATTGGTCAGTTCCAGAATACCCGTTTTGTTTTGGCACAGGCTAAAATTGATGAATTGGCAACCGCTGCTTTTTATAATCAAAACGTCGAATTGTATATGCAGGGCAAACTGGACGTCGAAACTGCAGCCGCTTTAAAAAGCTTTGCGACAGATATGCAAATGAAAATTGCCGATCAATTGCTGCAACTGTTTGGCGGTTATGGCTATATGACGGAATACCCGATTTCTCGTTTCTTTGTCGATGCGCGAATCCAGCGAATTTACGGTGGAACCAATGAAATTATGAAAGAAATTGTCGCGCGTGGTTTATTGGGGCGTTAAAACAATGCCTAAAAGTCCAATTGAATAAAGATCAAGGATCATCTCCAGAGTCAGCCCAGTGCTGGCTCTTTTTTTATGAATTTGATCAGACTTAAAAGCAATGAGCTGATTGATAATTACACTTAAAAATAAAATTACACCGCTTAGAATTAGAGATGCAAAAAAGAAAAGCATAGTTGCCCAGTTTTAAGCGGTACGTTGTGCAAAGTTGCGGCTTAAGTGTATAGATTGGTGATGCTTTGATCAACTGTATGTTTTTAAATCTGAAACACTGAAAGTTGTATTGCGCAACATTTGAAAGCTAACTATTGTTATACTATTTGCAAAATGTTTATGAAGGGCGACATAACAATGATCCAAGACGATCAGAACACAACGACTTCTCTTGATCTCGCTAAAATCCGTGAAGATATTGACTCTGTAGATCAACAGATTCAGCAGCTGATTAACCGTCGAGCACGACTTGCTGAAGCGGTGGCGAAAGCAAAATTTGCAGCAGAAGAGAGCCCGTTGTTTTACCGTCCTGAACGTGAAGCGCAAGTTTTACGTAATGTTATGGAACGCAACGAAGGGCCGTTGTCTGATGTGACCATGGCACGTTTATTCCGTGAAATTATGTCGGCATGTTTGGCACTTGAAGCGCCACAAAGTATTGCGTTTTTAGGGCCAATTGGTACTTATACGCATTCCGCAGTACTTAAACATTTTGGTCAAGATGCGATTGTGCGTCCTTTGCCTACTATTGATGAAGTTTTCCGTGAAGTGGAAGCAGGCAGTGCACACTATGGTTTAGTACCTGTCGAAAACTCATCTGAAGGTGTGGTGAACCATACTTTAGATTGCTTTAAATCATCGCCATTAAATGTGATTGGTGAAGTAGAATTGCGTATTCATCACCAATTCCTTGTGTCAGAAAACACTCGTAAAGACAGCATTAAACAAATTTATGCGCATCAGCAAACTTTGGCACAATGCCGTAAATGGTTAGATGTACATTATCCGGGTGTAGAACGTGTGGCACTCAGCTCCAATGCAGAAGCAGCGCGCCGTATTCGTAATGAATGGCATTCTGCTGCAATTGCTTCTGAAATTGCGGCCAATATTTACGAACTCGAAATTTTACATAGCAATATTGAAGATAACCCAGAAAATACCACACGTTTCTTGGTGATTGGTCGTGAGAAAGTTCCACCAAGTGGCAATGATAAAACTTCATTGTTGGTGTCTGCACATGACCGCGCAGGGGCATTGCTTGAGATTCTTGCACCATTTGCGAAGCACAATATTAGCTTGACCAGTATTGAAACACGTCCTGCCTTGCCTGAAAAATGGGCCTATGTATTCTTCATTGACCTAGAAGGGCATGTCGAGCAAGACAATGTCCGTGCAGCGATTGAAGAAATCCGTCCATTGGTGAAAGAAATTCGTGTCTTGGGTTCTTATCCTGCTGCCGTGTTGTAATCGTATTTAATTCAGTGATGTGCATGTTTGTCATGCGCGCCACATTCACCACCTAGTCAACTGGAAGTGTAAAATGTCGTTTGTCCCAGCCAATGAAGGCATCTCGAAGTTAAAGCCTTATCAACCAGGTAAACCAATCAGTGAACTTGAGCGTGAGTTGGGGATTACAGATATCGTCAAACTTGCTTCAAATGAAAACCCATTGGGCTGTTCAGACAAAGTCAAAGAAGCCGTTGCAGCAGAAATTGCTGAAATTGGTCGCTATCCAGATGGTGGTGGTTTTATTTTAAAAGACCAAATTCAAAAACAATTTGGCTTTGCGCATGACCGTATTACTTTGGGTAATGGTTCAAACGATTTGCTAGAAATGTTTGCTCGCGCATTCGTTTCAGATCAAGATTCAGTGTTGTATAGCCAACACGCCTTTGCAGTATATGCTTTGGTGACGCAAGCGATTAATGCTCAAGCGATTGAAGTGCCTGCCAAAGGCTTCTCACATGACTTGGATGCTATGGCAGCAGCAATTCAAGACAACACCAAGTTAATTTTTATTGCTAACCCAAATAACCCAACAGGCACATGGTTTGAAGAGGCTGAATTTGAAGCCTTTATGCAAAAAGTTCCTGCACGGGTGATTGTGGTATTAGATGAAGCCTATGTGGAATATTTCCCAGAAAACTTCAACAGCCTTAAATTCCTTGAGCAATATCCAAACTTAATCGTGAGCCGTACTTTATCTAAGTGCTATGGTTTGGCGGCGCTGCGCGTTGGTTTTGCTTTAGCTTCTGCAGAAGTGACCGATTATTTAAACCGTATTCGTCAACCATTTAACGTCAATCACTTGGCAATGGTGGCTGCGGTTGCGGCATTAAAAGACGAAGATTTTATCGAAAAATCACGTATTGCCAACAAAGCAGGCATGGCGCAATTGGAAGCAGGCTTTAAAGCATTGGGTCTGAATTATGTGCCTTCACGTGCTAACTTTATTTTGGTAGATGTAGAAGCCGATCCGGGTCAAACTTTTAATGCCTTATTGAAAGAAGGTGTAATTGTACGTCCTGTGGGTATTACGACCCATTTACGTGTTTCAATTGGCACAGAAGCAGAAAATGCCAAGTTCCTGCGTGCATTAGCCAAAGTATTGGGCAAGGAAGCGAAGGCATAAAACATGGCGCAACCATTGTTTGAAAAAGTTGCATTTATCGGACTCGGGCTAATAGGCTCGAGTTTGGCACGTGTAATGCTGGCAGAAAACTTAAGTCGGCATATTGTGGCATCGACCCGTTCTGAAAAAACGCTGCAAGATGCTTTGGAATTAGGATTAATTGAACAAGGCTTTAACAATCCTGTAGATGCGGTACAAGGTGCAGATTTAGTGGTGTTGGCGCTACCTGTGCAAGCTACAGAAAAAGTCTTGCGATTAATTCAGCCACATTTGGCAGATAATGTAATTCTGACCGATGTAGGCAGCACCAAAGGCAGTGTCGTGGCTGCAGCCAAAGCGGTTTTTGGAGAACATTTACCTGCAGGTTTTGTACCCGGGCATCCAATTGCTGGGGCAGAGCATACAGGCGTGCATGCAGGCAAGGTTGATTTATTTGCCAATCACAAAGTCATTTTGACACCATTGCCAAGCAGTGCGCCGTGGGCAGTCAATAAACTGATTCAAATGTGGGAAAGCGCCAAAGCCGAAGTAATTTGCATGGATGTGGAAAAACATGATGAGGTATTGGCGTATACCAGTCATCTTCCACATTTAATGGCCTTTAATTTGGTCGAACAATTGGCAAATCGGGAAGATAATTTAGACATTTTCCGCTATGCTGCAGGTGGCTTTCGTGACTTCTCACGTATTGCTGCCAGCGATCCACAAATGTGGCATGACATTTTCTTGGCCAATAAAACTGCATTGTTAAAAGCGGTGGATGGCTTTGAAAGTCAACTCGCGATTATTCGCCAACTGATTGAACAAGAAGACTCGCATGCTTTAATGGGCTTGCTTGGACATGCACAAGCGGCACGACAGCATTTTAATCATATGCTCGCCAAGAAACCTTTTATGGAGAACAATAACGTGACACAACAATTTACGATTTTGCCGGGTGCTAAGACTTTCCAAGGTAAATTTACCGTACCGGGTGACAAATCTGTGTCACATCGTTCCATTATGTTTGGTGCAATTGCCGAAGGCACTACGCATGTGACAGGTTTCCTTGAAGGTGAAGATGCATTGGCGACTTTGCAAGCATTTCGTGATATGGGTGTGAGCATTGAAGGCCCTAAAAATGGTGAAGTCACCATTCATGGCGTAGGCATGCAAGGTTTAAAAGCACCTGCAAGCGCAATTTATATGGGCAACTCAGGCACATCTATGCGTTTGTTGGCAGGCATGTTATCTGCACAGCAGTTTGATTCTGTTATGACAGGTGATGCGTCATTGACCAAGCGTCCAATGGAACGTATTGCTAAACCATTGCGTGAAATGGGTGCACAAATTCAAACGACGGGTGAACGTGGCACACCGCCAGTATCGATTACAGGTGCGCAAGCGCTGAAAGGTATTCACTATGATTTGCCAATGGCATCTGCACAGGTGAAATCAGGTATTTTATTGGCAGGGCTTTGGGCAGAAGGTGAAACTTCAGTGACTGAGCCTGAACCAACGCGTGACCATACCGAACGTATGTTACGTGCATTTGGTTATGAAGTGAAAACTGAAGGTAACCGTATTTCATTGCAAGGCGGCGGTAAATTGGTGGGTACAGATATTCAAGTACCTTCTGATATTTCATCTGCGGCATTCTTCATGGTGGGTGCAGCCATTACAGAAAATTCAGATGTAACCTTAGAAGCGGTGGGCATTAACCCAACCCGTACAGGTGTGATTGAAATTCTGAAACAAATGGGTGCAGACCTGAGCGTGGAAAATGAACGTATTGCAGGCGGTGAACCAATTGCAGATATTCGTATTCGTGGTTCACGTACTTTAAAAGGTATTCATGTTCCTGAAGATCAAGTCCCTTTAGCAATTGATGAATTTCCAGCATTGTTCATTGCAGCAGCATGTGCCGAAGGTGAAACTGTACTGACAGGTGCTGCAGAATTGCGCGTGAAAGAATCTGACCGTATTCAAGTTATGGCAGATGGTTTAAAAACTATGGGTATTGACTGCACACCAACTGAAGATGGCATCATCATTCAGGGTAAAGGTAAAGCCGGCGACTGGTCACCAGTATTTACTGGCGGTGAAATTGAATCACATCATGACCACCGTATTGCCATGAGTTTCTCTATGGCAGGTTTGCGTACCTCAGGTGAAATTAAAATTGTCGGTACAGAAACTGTTGCGACCAGTTTCCCAACCTTTACTGAACTTGCTGGCGTGGCGGGTTTAAATATTCAAGTAACAGAATAAGCCAAAGTGATATAGGGGATGAGATGAAGCATCACAAACCCTATACTTTATGCTGAAACAGCCAAGCTTTTGCTTGGCTGTTTGCGTTTTATTGCTTATGCTAAACCCATACAAGAAAAAAGCCTTTGGGTTCGAGCATGCGCAAATTAAAATTTATGGCGAATTGTGAAAATAAACAAGAGTTACAAGATTGCACCTTGGCACAGAATTATGTTGCAAATTTACTTTCACAGAATTTATCCCAATATGGTTTTCAGACTTTGCCACAAAGCGGTGCGCAAGTGGCAGTGAGTGTAGATGAATACGCTTTACCATTGGCAGTAAACTGTCAGAGCCGTGATGAAGATGGGCATTTGATTTGTGTAATTACCTCATACCCAAATGAAGAGCAAGACTGGCTGGAGCGTATTACTGAGCAAAGCTTGCTAAATCAATTGGCGCAAGCAGTAGAAAACACCTTGAAAGAAGATCATTCATTTAGTGAGTTTGAATGGAAAGGTTAAAACAATGTAGATGCAAATGAGTCATTTAAAATTTATACTTGATTTATAAATCAAAATTATTCATTTTTTAAATGATATGTCATCTAATTGACACATCCTAACCGTATATTGAGCAGCAAGAAAAATACAACATAACAACCTGATTTTAACCCGCTTAATTTGGGAGAGTTAAGTGGGTTTTTTATTGCCCAGAGAATAATAAAATTAAACATCGCCTAAGTTACAGCGACTTAAAAAATATTTTTAAGAAAACTTTTTCCGATGCAGTTAAGCAAAAACACACATTGGAGTTTGCCTTGTGCTGCTGCTATAGTGAGCTCTGTATTTTTTATTTAGGTGGTTTATGCTCGCTTTAATTTCTCCAGCCAAGACTTTAGATTACGAAACTGCATTACCTAGCGATGTATATACTCAACCTAGATTACTTGAACATTCACAAGAATTAATTGATGTGGCACGTAAACTATCAGCGACTGAAATTGCCAGTTTAATGAGCGTGAGTGAAAAAATTGCCACTTTGAATGTTGAGCGTTTTCGTGACTGGCAAGCAGAATTTGATCTTGCCAATGCGCGTCAAGCCATGTTTGCCTTTAAAGGGGATGTGTATACAGGTTTAGATGCCTATAGTCTGTCTCCTGCAGATATTGAGTTTGCCCAACAACATTTGCGTATGCTTTCGGGGCTATATGGTTTATTGCGTCCTTTAGATTTAATGATGCCGTACCGCTTGGAAATGGGCACTAAATTGCATAATGCACGTGGTGAAAATCTATATCATTTCTGGGGTGAGATTATCACCAATTTGATTAATCAAGATTTAACGCAAAGTCAGTCTGATCTATTGGTGAATTTGGCTTCAGATGAATACTATAAAGCCGTTCAGGAAACAAAAATTCAGGCTGAAATTATTAAGCCAGTATTTCTAGATCAGAAAAATGGCAAATACAAAGTCATTAGTTTTTATGCCAAAAAAGCCCGTGGTTTGATGGCGCGTTTTATCATCGAGAATAAATTAGAACGCGCAGAAGACTTAAAAGCATTCAATAGTGAAGGTTATTATTTCGATGCAGACAGCTCATTAAAAGGTGAACTGGTCTTTAAACGTGATGAACAGGCGGCCTAAACTGTCGGTTTAATTCTTAAAACTCCCATCATGGCTAAAGTTTAGCTGATGGGAGTGTTGATTCAATCTGCATTTCGCCTATAACTGTTTAAATGCCTCAATCGCGCGCAGACGACTCTGTTTTAAATCTACTATCGGCTGAGGATAATTCAGTTTTAAATTTGGATTTTTCGCATAAGGTTCGTGAATGTGTTTGGCATCTAAATGTGCCAGTTCAGGTAACCAGCTGCGAATATAATCTCCCTGTGGGTCAAACTTTTGTGATTGGCTCACTGGGTTGAAAATCCGAAAATAGGGCACAGCATCTGTTCCTGTCGAGGCGCACCATTGCCAACCGCCATTATTAGCAGCTAAATCACCATCAATCAAATGCTGCATAAACCACTGTTCGCCCAAGCGCCAGTCAATCAACAAATTTTTGCAGAGAAACATTGCAGTAATCATTCTGACCCGATTGTGCATCCAGCCTGTATGTAGGAGTTGCCGCATTCCTGCATCTACAATTGGGATGCCTGTCTGTCCTTGTTGCCATGCCGCTAAATCTGTTGGATCATTACGCCACACAATTTGTGCAGTCTGGTCTTTAAAAGGTTGGCGTTGGGAAACTTTGGGATAATCAAACAAAATATGTTGATAAAACTCACGCCAAAGTAATTCATCTAACCAAGTTTGTTGCCCAATATTTTCCAGATGAAAATGCCCTTGCGACGAAGCAAAAACCGCAGCCAGACACTGCCGTATAGATAAAATCCCACAGTTTAAATAAGCAGAGAGCCGACTCGTACCAGACTGTGCAGGAAAATCACGTTGTTGCTGATAATCGTGCATTTTTTCACGTGTAAAATCATCCAACAAGTGATGTGCATGTTGTTCCGTGACTGCCCATAAGTTTTGTTGTGCCGTTGGAAGCGGGTCGAAACCTAAGTGTTCTAAACTTGGCACTGTAGAGAGATATTGTTTAGGAAGTTGGATGGGTAGTTGTGGTTGCGGCAGAGGAAAGCAACGCGGAATACTGACATTCAACTGTTGATAGGCATATTTTTTAAATGCGCTGAATACCTGATACGGTTTCATGCTCTGATTGCGCACCGTACCCACAGGAAAAAGCGTGCGGTCATGGTACAAAACCAAATCCTGACCGTGTTGGTTCAAGGTTTGTTGAACTTCAAGATCACGTTTTAGCTCATTCACTCCCAATTCAATATTGGCATAAATATTTTGAATCGGATGAGAGTCCTTCAATGTTTGGCATAGTTGGAGCAGTGTTTGTGCAATGTCAGCCCAAGATGGTGTAATTTGAACAATCAGTGGGATATTGAGTTGTGCGAGTTTTTCTTTTAGTACATTTAATTGACGCAAGTAAAAGTCAATTTTAATCGGCGCATCGTGATGCAAACGATATTGCTGAGGCGAAAGAACCACCACGCCAATACAAGCTCCTGCTTGGCTAGCATGCCAAAGCGCGGTGTGATCTGAAATTCTTAAATCTTGTCGGAACCAAACTAAATTATAGTTTTGCATGGGAAGAATGCTTGATGTGGTCGCTAGAAAGGTGACTTCATTATAAGCATGACTGGGTAAAATTGTCTTAAATGCGAAGGGTTTAATTGTCCAATAAAACGACAATGTGTTGTGTTGATTTTTTCTGTAATGATCTTTCCGAAATAGTCTGCCTGAAAGGATCTTTCAGTCATGTGCTTATCCTAAATTTTAGAATGACAAACAAAAAGGCAAAGTAAAAATACTTTGCCTTTTGTTTTGATCAATACTGATCTTAGTGGTGATGACCACCCGCACCGTGTACGTGACCGTGATCTAATTCTTCTTGAGAAGCTTCACGGATTTCAACGATTTCAACTTCAAACGTTAAATCTTGACCAGCAAGTGGGAAGTTTGCATCAACAATGACGTTGTCACCTTCAACTGCTTTTACAGTTACGATTTGAACGCCATCATCAGTTTGCGCTTGGAACTGCATGCCTGCTTGGATGTTGTCTACACCTTGGAACATTTGTGCAGGAACTTCTTGTACTAAGTCTGGGTTGTATTCGCCATAACCTTCAGCTGCAGGTACGTTTACAGTAAATTTTTCACCTACTGTTTTACCTTCTAACGCTTTTTCTAAACCAGGGATGATATTACCTGCACCATGCAAATAGGCAAGTGGTTCACCTTGAGATTTGTCGAGAGTTTCACCCTCTGCGTTAGTCAATGTGTAGTGGAAAGAAACCACGAGGTCATTTGCAATAGCAGTCATGTTATTGATCCATTCAATTTTTTAAGGGTACATCATAAAGTGAAACGTGGAATTTGTTATAGACATTTCTGCAAATTCTTCACTTTTCCGAGTTTTTTATGACATTTTTTAGTTAATCGGGGCAATTTTTATAATTTCAATGCAAATTTATGCGTCATACCTATAAATTTGCAGATTTTATGGCAGGCTCATTTTAAGCCCTTTGTATGATGTGTCGATGACAATAAAAAAGATGGGACATTGCCCATCTTGGTGATATTTAATTCTTGAGGATCATCGGCTTCTAACCGAGTGAAGTTTGCTCATCTTCTACAGGTTGATGGCTAAAGAAATTAAACAAACTGCCAAACCACATCATGATTCTTTCAAAAATATTGGCTTCAACAATGTTGACCTGTTCTTCAATTGCAAAGCTGTTAATCAATTGATTATTTTGATAAACGTGTACGGTTGCCAGTTTCATGACCTGTGCCAATGGCGCAGTCAGTAACTTTTCAGACAATTCAATATTGACATGCGTTTGTGTACGCTGTGCAGGTTCAAGTGTTTCTAATTCGCCCTGTGCATTCACAAGTTGTAGACGTTGAGTGCTTTGATCAAACTGCGCCAAGTTAATTGCATGTGGCTGTTCATACAGTGATGTCGTTACAAACTTTGGCTGACTGCTTTCAATCTTAAACATGCGTAAAGTCGATTTCACCACAGGCAATTCTGCAATCATTTGTTTGGGTTTAATCGCGACTTCATTACGGGTATAGCTATAGGCTAAATTTAATAATTGATGTGCCACCTCAGCGCGTTTTTGCGCACTCTTGGTTCCCATCACCACCACCACCAAACGACGTTCAGGTGCATCACTGTCCAGTGTTGGGCGGTTTGCGGTTAGGGCAAGGTTGTAGCCTGCAGCTTTGGTGAAGCCTGTTTTTAATCCATCTACACTTGGGTCTTGTTTTAATAAAATATTGGTCGCACGGTGAAAGTGCTGATTATAGGTAAAACTGGTCTGTTTTGAATAAGCCAAATAATCGGGTGTTTCAGTCACTATCGCTTGTGCTAAACGTGCCATATCTGCCGCAGAAGAATAATGATTAGGCATAGTCACACCAGATGGATTCTGAAAATGTGTATCTTGCATGCCCAAAGCTTGTGCTTCCTGATTCATTCGGGCGATAAACTGCGGCACACCACCTGCAACACGTTCACCTAAAGTGAGTGCAGCATCGTTAGCAGACATAATAATTAAGCCTGCCAATAGCTGATCTATCGAAATCTGTTCACCTGCTTTTAGATACATTCGTGATTCATCCCACATCACTTGCTGCACCACAGGTGTTGCGGTCAAGATTTCATCTCGGTCTAATTTACCTGCCTGAATATCTTTGAGCACAATATAAGCCACCATCATTTTAGTGAGTGAAGCAGGTGCACGTTGTACGTGACTATTGTGCTCTGCAATCACTTGCCCAGATTGTGGGTCTAAAATTGCCCATGCTTCGGCTTCGACACTTTCAGCTTGAATATTCAATAATGCGGCATGCGTGATTGCGCTGTATAGCCAACAGAGCAGCGCAATCAGATAGATAACACGTTTCAAAGAAGTTCCTTATTTACACCAATCCATTGGTGTCACAATGGTTTTAAGCAGCAAAAACAATGTCAATAGACTAGGGCATGCTATGCCTTTTTTGCGCAGTTGGCTAGCCATAAATGCAGACAAATCTCGTCTTGACGCATCAATTGCTAAAAAAATGTTAAGCTTGTGGTCAAGTTCTTATTTATACATTTTGTATTGCCCATTATGTTGCATTATCAAATCGAATTTGACGATTATCGTCAGCATCTTATGCATGTCACCGTGCGTTTTTTGGCTAATCCTACTCAGGTTTTATCACTACCTACGTGGATTCCAGGCAGCTATTTAATTCGTGAATTTTCCAAACATCTTGAATCGGTACGTGCTTATGATGAAGCAGGGCGTATCCTCAAAATTCAGAAATTTGAAAAGAATAAATGGCGCTTATTTAATATCGATCATGAATTGATTACGGTGGAATATGATGTCTACGCTTATGATTTGTCAGTGCGTGGCGCTTATGTTGATCAGACGCGTTTATACGTCAATCCTGCCTGTGCCTGTTTGGGCTTAGATGGGCAAGAAGATAAAGCTATTGAAGTTGAATTATTTTTACCAGACGAGCTGAAGCATTTTCAGCTTGCGACAGGTTTGGCAGCAAAAAGTTTGGTAAAAGGGCGTTATACCTTAAAAGCCAAAAACTATGCCGAACTGATTGATGCACCGTTTGAATTGGCAGAACAAACCCGTTTTAGTTTTACCGCAGCAGATATTCCACACGAATTTGTGGTTTCGGGCAAACATGCAATGAACGCTGCGCGTATGCAGCAAGATATTGAAAAAATCTGCGCTACACAAATTGCTATGTTTGGTTCTGCGCCATTTGAAAACTATACCTTTATGACCATGGCAACAGGCAATAGTTATGGTGGTTTGGAGCATCCAAACAGTACTAGCCTGATTACACCACGTGATGATTTACCTAAAGCCAATGAGCCTGAACAACCATCTAAAGATTATCAGCGCTTTTTAGGCTTGTGTAGTCATGAGTATTTCCATAGTTGGTTAGTCAAATTCATTCGCCCTGAAAACTTTGTTAATTATGACTTGAATCAAGAAGGCTATACCTCACTGTTATGGATTTTTGAAGGTTTTACTTCTTATTACGATGACTTGTTATTATTGCGCAGTGGCGTGATTGATCAGGCAGCGTATTTAGAATTACTTAAAGCACAAATTGATCGCTATTTACAAAACCCAGGGCGTGCGATTCAAACTGTGGCAGAATCAAGTTTTGATGCATGGGTGAAGTTCTATCGTCAGGATGAAAACTCGAACCATGCAGGAACCAGCTACTATAACAAAGGCTGTTTGGTTGCTTTGTGCTTAGATTTGGGCTTGCGTTTACGTGGTTCAAGTTTAGATGCCTTAATGCAGAAATTATATGCCAATGCGCAACAGGGCATTCAAGTGCATGAGCGTACAATTTTTGAGTTATGTAAAGAGTTGACAGGAGATGATTGGTCAGAGCAAATCCATCATTTAATCAACACGACAGATGAATTGCCTTTAGATCAGTTATTGCCTGAATTTGGTATTCAGTATCAGCTTAAGCAGGACAAGTCTTTGCCATTTGGTCTGAAACTGACAGATAAGCCTGAAGGGGTGTTGGTCCAAGCTGCGCGTCGTGAAGGTGCGGCTGCAAAAGCAGGGCTTTCTGCACATGACGTGATTGTTGCGATTGATGGCTTAAAGGCATCTGTAAAATCACTTGAGCAATATGCCAAACAGGATGCAGCTTATACTGTTCATGCATTCCGCCGTGATGAGTTGATGACTTTTGAACTGAATGCTGCGCAGATTGAATTGCCAGAAGTGGCATTAAGCGTTACAGATCAGGCAAAAGTAGAACAGTGGTTAAAAGGCTGAGTTAAAGTTTAATTTAAAGTTCAGCTATAAAAAAATGGATGCTTCGGCATCCATTTTTGTATCTTGAACAAGTTGAGTTTTGACTCACCAACTCATTAACGCGCCCGACGTCCACGGCTTTTGGTATTAGGGCGTGTAGTACCATTGGTCTTACGACGAGGTTTCTCACTTTCTTCCATTTGCCAAATACGTGGCGTACCTGATTTTTTCTTGGTAGTGCCATCTTTATTTTTCTTTTGATGGATTGGCTTGCCACCCGTACCACCAGGTTTTTTCACATAAGAACGCGAGCGATACGGTTCAGCAGCAGGCACATCTTTAAAATCAGGATACAACAACGGTTCGATTTCTTTAGTTTCACCGGGTTGTAAACCCAATTGTACCAAGTCAATCGAACCAATTTTGGTGCGGATTAAACGCAAAGTTGGAAAACCAACCGCAGCCGTCATACGACGCACTTGGCGGTTGCGACCTTCACAAATTGAAATTTCAATCCACGAAGTAGGTACAGAAGCACGGAAACGTACAGGAGGATCACGCTCCCACAACCATTCAGGCTCATCGACTTTATACGCTTGCGCAGGCAAAGTCATGCCATCTTTCAGTTCCACGCCTTTACGCAATTGTGCCAAGGCATCTTCAGTGACATCACCATCGACTTGAACCAAATAGGTTTTGTATTTTTTATTGGCTGGATTGGTAATAAACTGATTCAAGCCGCCATGATCAGTCAAGAACACCAAGCCTTCCGAATCCATATCTAAACGACCAGCTAAACGTAAGTCTGGATCATCAACAAAAGCCGACATGGTGAGATGTTTTTCATCTTCACGGAATTGAGAGAGAACGTCATATGGTTTATTTAAGATGACGATTTTCATAAGAAATGCTTCTTTAAATTCAATAAATTGGGAAAATTGAGAGTATTTAAAAGGAAAAACGGGCGATTTCCAATTAAATCGCAAATACAGTGCGTTTGAGATGGCTCTATTATGCGATAAGAATGGGGGAAAGTATTGCTTATTGATAAATATTTTTTTGGTGTGCTTGCCAAAATGAGCAGCAGTATCACAACGATTAAAAACTAGAAAGCTAAGCGCTAAAAAAGCCCAATGTTGGGCTAAAGAAGACAGCTTTTACAAACTTGGCATCACAGCCAATAACATACTTCCCTGATACTACTGCTCGCTTTATGCCGAATTAGTCCAAAATCAACCCGCTTGGCAGATTGAAAGTACAGAAATTGGCTAGGCACTTATAGTGAAAAGAACTTAAGATGAAATAAGTGTATATATTTTTAGGATCATGAGTTCATTAATGAAAATTTACCAAGTCGATGCTTTTAGCCATGAATTATTTAAAGGCAATCCTGCTGCCGTACTTGTTAGTAAAACATGGTTAGCCGATGATTTAATGCAAAATATCGCATTGGAAAATAATCTGTCTGAAACCGCTTTTGTCAAAATGATAGATGCGGAAAACTTTGAAATTCGCTGGTTTACACCCACAACAGAAGTCGATTTTTGTGGACATGCGACACTTGCCAGCGGCTTTGTTTTATTTAAGGATTATACCGAGACAAAGACAATTCAATTTCATGTGAAAAAATTGGGGATTTTTACAGTTCAGCAACAGCAAGATGGCAAAATTTGCATGAATTTCCCAATTCGTGCTGCCCAACAAGTTGAAGATTATCCCGATATTTTACGCCAAGCTTTGACTAAACCATTTAAAAACGTCTATATCAATGCGCAAGCCTATATTGTGGAATATGAATCGGTACAAGATGTGTTAGATGAACAGCCTAACCTTGAATTATTAAAACAATTGGGACAGTTGCTCACAGCCATTACGGCACAGTCGAGTGTTGATGTTGCGATTACTGCCTCTGCAAATACACAGTATGACTGCGTATCGCGTTATTTTGCACCAGCCATGGGCATTGCAGAAGATCCTGTTACAGGTTCAATTCATACTGCAATTGCACCGCTATGGGCAGAAAAATTACAGCAAACCGAACTTGTGGCATATCAGGCTTCTGCCCGAGGTGGCGTACTGTATTGCAAGATTTTGCCTAATGATCGCATCGAAATTTCAGGTTATGCGCAGTTATATTTGCAGGGCGAAATCATGATTTAAACATGCACAGCATTAGACCTTGTGTCTTGGAGATGAAGCTGAGATGAGAGAAGTCTGCTAGATTTTTTTCTTGGTTTTAACTTACATCATTTGCAAATATTTACTGTGGGTTTAATTGCAGCTTGTTATGCTGTTTGCGCTCAAGTTGAAAATTGTCATATTTCATGGCAAATCAAAAAATAGAATGAAATCAATCGGGAAAAAGAAGTTGCTACGTTTTAAAACTCTCACTTTATCTTTATGTGTACTGGCATTTAATGGCGTGATTTTCGCGCAGCCAGTTTTAGTAAAATCTAAGCAAGAAATACAAGAATATCAACTTGATAATGGCTTAAAAGTCATTTTGGCACCCAATCAGAAAGAAAATAAAGTCTTTATGAATATGGTGTATTTAACGGGTTCATTGAATGATCCACAAGGCAAAGGTGGTTTGGCACACTTGTTGGAACATTTGGCATTTAAAGGTACAGAAAACGTACCTGCCGAGGAGTTTCAGCGCCGTTTAGATCAATATAGTTTAATGCACAATGCCAGCACCGACTATTACTCCACTAAATACACCAACATCATTCGTCCTGAAACGCGTGCAGTCAATGAGATGATTTATCTTGAAGCGGAACGCATGGATAAATTGGTCATGCAGGAAAAATATGTGCCTGCCGAAATTGCGATTGTAAAGCGTGAACGCGAAGTGCGTATGGATCAACCGTTTTCAGTCTTGTTAGATCAGGTGTGGAAATCGGCCTATGGCAATCAGTATTTCGGACGCTTACCCATTGGCGATTTAAATGAACTGCAATCCATTAAAATGCAGGAGTTAAATCAATTTTATCGCACATGGTACGCGCCGAATAATGCCATTTTAGTGATGACAGGCAAGTTTGATCAGGCAGCGGTGTTAAAACAAATTGATCAACATTTTAGTCCAATTGCAGCACGACAAATTCCCAAACAAGTACAAGTGCCACGATTAGACAGCAACAAAATTCAGCAACGAAATTTCGTGGTACAAAAGGGCAGTCAACTGGCCAAATTTAATCTGTATTTAAATGGCAATGACGAAAAGATCAAAACCGCTTTGGTGCTCTCACCTTATTTACATACGTTGCAACCGAGTGGGCATTTATATCAAGCACTGGTAGAAACAGGTAAAAGTACGATGGTGCAGTCCAGCACTTGGTTAGATCAAGATTTTAATTTGGTGCTGATGGGGGCGTTGTATGCGCCCAATCACGACGCTAAGCAAGTACAAACTGGCTTGAACCAAAGCATCGAACAGGCAAAGAATTTTAATGATGCCGAGTTACAACGTGTGAAAAACCTGATCCAAAATCAGGCAGACAGCGTGATGAATGATGCGGTGGCTTTGGGTGGTCGCTTGAGTGATTATGTTGTGGCTTATCAGGGTGATTGGACACAATATTGGCGTGATTTGAATAGTATTCAACAGTTAAATGCAGATGAACTGAATCAGCGTTTAAAACAATTTTTTACTGCAGAACATCGCATAATAGGGGATATTCAACCCACTCCTGAAGAACAAAAACAGGCACTCATAGCAAAAAATAATCCAAATATTGCAAAAACTTTAGATCAGCAAGATGCACCTGTTGCACCTTTGAAAGATGTGAAAAGTTATCAGCAAGAAGTGACAGACTATGTGCAAAAATCTAAACAAGCTTTGATTCAAAATGAAAAAAAGATTCAGCGTGGCAGCTTAAAAAATGGTGCCAAGTATGCATTATTTCCAACTGCAACTCGTGATGATAAAACCTATGCCACCATTTCGGTAAATTTTGGTACGGCACAATCTTTATTTAAGCAGGGCGAAATTTTAGATTTAACCGCGTATTTGTTGCTGCGTGCATCTCAAGAGCATAGTTTGCAAGACATCGCCGATCAGTCAATTGCTGCAGGTGGTTCGGCTTTTGCACAAGCCGATGCTAATGCGATTCATATTCAAATTGTGGCAAAAAATGAAAAGTTTAATGCGTTTTTTAATTTTGTTTTAGATGTCATGCAAAACCCAAGTTTTGAGCAAAGTCAGTTTGATTTAATTCGTTCTCAAAGTTTATCCAGTTTAGAACGACCTTATACCGAGCCTGAAACTGTAGCAGCTTTGACTATGGCGCGTTTAATTGAAATTTATCCGCAGGGCGATTTACGCTATCACTTCGAGCCTGAATTTGCGAAGCAACAACTGCAAACTGCAACCCAAGCGCAGGTGCAGCAGTTATATCGTCAATTTTTTGCCATGAATCATGCACAGATTGCCATTACAGGTGAGTTTGATCCGAAACAAATCAAAAAAACTTTAACCCAGCGTTTAGGACAATCACGCAATACGGAAGCATATCAACGCTTAGATTCAGCCTATACGGCATATCCTGCGAAAAAGTTGCATGTATTGGCAGAACAGCGTGAATTTGGCAGTTATCAAAGTTTATTGACCTTACCTTTGGGTGTGAATCATCCTGACACACCTGCCATGATGGTGCTGAGTTATATTTTGGGTGAATCGCAATTGTCTTCACGTTTGGCACAAGAACTACGTGAAAAAAATGCATTGGTTTATGGTTTTAGTAGTGGTTTGAGTTTAAGTGAATTTGAACAATCGGGTGCGCTCAGTATTTCTGCGCAATACAGTGCAGGCAAGTCGGCTCAAGTGTCACAGGCGGTGCATAAAGTGTTGCAGGAATTGCGCCGTGATGGTGTCAGCTTGCAAGAAGTTGAAGCTGCAAAAGCCGATATTTTGAAAAAACGTGTGACTGCCTTAGAAGATGAACGCAGTATCCACCGTATGTTAGTGCCACAATTAGAACAAGGTCGTGATTTACGTTACCGTGAGCGACGTGATCAAGCGTTGGCAAAACTCAGTAAAGCCGATGTAGATGCTGTGATTCAGAAATATTTACGCTTAGAACATTTGCTTGAAGTAGCCGCCGATCAATATGGTCAAGCCAATGTTGAGGTGCTGCCGTTAAAGCCGCAGTCTAAATAAAGATTCAATTTAATTTTGAGCAGATACAAAAAACGCATCCATTTCGATGCGTTTTTTGTCTTCAAGTTTGCTATCTATGCTCAATTGGCTAAAGCTTTATAAACGATAAAACTGTTTGGCATTATGATGAAACACTTGCTGCAAAGCATTTGGATGATAGGCCGCAACAATATCACTAGTCGCATCAATTAAATTGACCAAAGACGTGCTCACTCGATCCATTGGAAAATTGGAAGCAAACATCAACCGATATATTCCAAAGCTTTGTAAGGCATGCTGAATCAGTGGTGCAGTTAAATCTATAATTTCCTGTTTTGAGGCTTCACGTTTTTGCAAGTGAAATTGATGTCCTAAAACAGGCATAAATAACCCTGAAATTTTGCTGTAAACATTTGGACAGTGTGCCAACTCGGCAATATCTTCTTGCCAACGAAACAGAATGTTTTCCCGTGCTGTTTTGGTCACGCCTGTATGTGTGCCAACTTGCCCGAACAGCCCTGCAGGTGTGCCCAAATGGTCAAGTACAATAGAAGTTTCTGGAAATTGTTTAGCCAGCGCCAAGACATCGCCCAATTGGGTCGAATACGTCCATGCATCAAAACTTAAATTATATTGCGCCAAAGCTTCAAAACCTTTTAGAAACTTTTTGTTCCGATATAAATGTGGTTCGTCTGCCCAAGAGAAAATCCCGTGATCTTCATGCACGGCTGCCATTTTACGAATTCCACGGAAGTTTGGAGAGGCTTTGTGATGTAATTTTAGAATTTTCTTAAAATTAGAATCGCGCGGGTCTGCAGTGGCGACAATCGCGCCCAAAGCCAAACCATTATTTTTAAAATCCAGACTTTCTATAAATTCGGTTTCACCAACTACACCTTTGCCTTTATGGTTGTGCCAATTGGCTTCAATATGCACAACTTTTTCAGCCGTATAAAAACCTAAGTCGCGGGCATAATGCTCAGGTAAATAGGGCGATGTGACGTGCTCGGTGCGTCCCAAAGTTTCAATGAGTGTTTTCGGTTTTATCAGGCGGATGGTTTTATCTAGCAAATTGGGATGCTTGCCCAAAAGCTTAACAGCAAGTCGTGCGCTGTGTGGCGTGTTATACGGATCCCACTGATGAATATGTGCATCAATGAGTGCAAATCCTAGATTCTGCATAATGATCCTGTTTTATGACGCTATTATTTCACTATTCAAAGCCATCATGTTACAAAAGGGAAGGGTTATTTATCGAAATCTACAAGTTTGAAAATTAGCCGCAATAAAAAAGCCCCGTAGGGCTTTGTTTATATGCAAAATTAATGATCGTGCGAGTGGTCGTGATCATGTTTATGGGTATGAAATTCTTCGTTGTGACGGAAGCGCAAATAGTTTTCAAACTGTTCGCAATATTCATCATAGTTATCTTCAAGCATCATTTGAAATTGCTGCAAGATATATGACATAACTTGGTCTTTGGCATCGCGCATTTCATTGCCATCTTTAAAATTATTGGCTGCCACCCAAGTATTAAAACGTGCAGTAGCAAATAACATGGCAGCACTCACCTGACCACGAATTTCGGCAGGTTTTACTGTGGAGCCTTTTTCAAAATGACAGAAGCCATTGGCCTGTTTAATAAATTCATCGGCACGTTCAAAAAAAGCCGCATTTAATGCTTCTTCTTCGGTTACATCGGTTGCTTCAATCTTTTGAACCATGAATTTTTCCTAAGCTAAAAATCTGAATGTTTCATTATAGGCAAAGCCTTGCAGAAACAAAACCTTTGCCTTAAGCTAAAAATAGCCTAAGCAAAATTGGAGTGGTTGATGCAAGATGCGATTGCGGTACAAAGTTTAAAAAGCGACATTGCTTTATTACGTCAAAATATTTGGCCACCCGTGCAACTTGCCCATGTTGAAGGCTTGCCGATTTATTATGGAACACGCGCAGAAGTAGCAGAATACTATAAACAATGGACAGGGTTGATTGAACGTGCACAGGATTTATTTCAGCCTTTTATGCAAGATGCAGTCATTGATGCGGTGCATTTACCCAGTCATTTGAACTTGCCCTTATTTTATTTTCATGTCGATCGGATTCGAGTGAATAAAACCCGCGCCAAAGAATCGAAAACTTTTCGGGGGATTGCCTGCCTGATCGAAAAATGTGGGCAATTTGAACCGCAGGAAATTCAGCTCATGCAGCGTTGGTTAGACAGTGATGACAATGCAGCACTGGTGGCACATCGTGAGTTTATTGATTTGCGTACTTATGTATTTCAGCATGGGCAAAGTGACTACACGCGCACCCGTTTTTATGTGAATGGTATTGTATTAAGTGTCGAACCATATTTTGAACTGGTCGATGCCCGAGATAAGCCACGTAAGCAGCGTAGTGACAGCTATCAAGACCCTTTAGCGGATAACCAAACATGGAAAGTGTTTGGTAAATATCGTTAAGCTTTTAGAAAGTGTGCAATATTAAGATTAAATATAAAAAAGCTCAAAATGAAATGCATCTCTGTTGAGCTTAAAGGTGATCATTGATTGATGATCAAACTTTAACTACGACCAAAAAGGCTGACTTTCAGCAAACTGCTGTAAATCCTGTTCGATCTGTATGGAAATATGACGCTCTTCAGACGCAATCCATCCCAATACAAACCATGTTTTCGGTTCCGCTTGGGTATGGCTTTCGAATAAACCTTGTGCCACCATCAAATCATTAAAATGTCCTAAAGTTTCCTGTAATGGTTTTAGAGTTTTTAAATATGTTTTGACATCATCTTCTGCAAATAAACTGCTCACAAACTCCACGGTATAGCGTAAGCGTTTCACACGCTTACGTGTGCGGTGTTTAGAGTCCACATCTAAGGTTTGGAAATGACCTGCATCATCACAAATTTGTTGATGCATTTTCTGCAAGCGTTTACGTAACACTTTTTTCAATGGTTTTGATTCTGTATCTGCAACCGCAGCCGAATGTGCAAAACTCATGAGTTGTAACAGTAATAAGGTTGTGGTTGGTGAGCGAAAAATTGCATCAATCGCAATATTTTCAGATGCTGCAGGTGGTAGCTCGGTAATAGGTGAGCCTGCGCTTTCAAGTTGCGGAATCAGACTTTCACGCAAAGCATCTTGATCACGGGTTGAACCTAACTGCTGAAAGAGGGTAGCCAATTGACTTTCCCAATTGTGATTTGCCAGTGCATCATATTCAGCAAAAATTTTTAAGGCACTGCGTAAACGTCGAATGGCAACACGCGCTTGATGCACATGCCCACTGGCATAATCTTGACTGGCAATCGCAGTTGCATTGGGTAGCAAGTGTGCCAAACAATTCTGGGTAATTTGCGCCAACAACTCATGCATATTTTCGGGGTGTTGCAATTGCAAGGTACTTTGCTGCTGTACAGGAATCATGGTTTCATTGTTATACAGCATATTGCCACGCTGCGATTTACTGCGTGTGTCGAGCCATAAATGATATTTTTTAATCCACGGCTGAATATAGGCAATTAAGTCTGCAATTTCACCTTGTTTCAGTTCAAACTCAACTTCGTAAATTTCAACCGAATTTTTGCTTTGGCGGATTTCACCTAAATCAAAAGCAACTTCAATTTGGCTGTTTTTATAATGTGCCAATTGGCTGTAGCGTAAAACATCGGTTTCAAACTGCAGGGTTAAATCTACCTCTGAACCGTCTAAGGCTTTTTTTAAAATCTTTCGTGCTTGTTTATGATTTTCATAACATGCCAAATCACACAATTCAGGCGCATCATGTCCTAATTCATGTTCAAGCTCAAAGCGTTCATAATGTTGTGGACTAGGCGCTTTTAAAGTTTGTTTCCAAATATCGCCCTCTAAACGCTGACGCAGGGCAATGCGTTGCTTGGCTAAGTGCTGTTCAGGACTATCATAATATTTAGCCCATAAGCGTTGTTGTTGAACCAGTTTGTTCTTTTTAAATGCTTTTTCAAATGCCGCACGATAGTTGTGTGGAATTTGAAATTTTAATTCTATTTCAGACATCGGGAATGCCCTCGATGAAACAAGATAAGTTCTCTTTACTATAGTGTAAATCTATAAATGAACAAGGGGAGAACTGTGAACAAAAGCTTGAAAAATAAAATAATTTGTATTCAGTTTTTAACACAAAGCAGCCGAATGAATATTCACAAGGTTGCCGTTGTATTGCAGTATTTTTAGCGTGTGCTTTGAGGATGTTAAGGATACTTATTTTAAGAATTTACGGCTCACCATAAATTGTTCTGTCGCTTCCAATAAACGCTGTGCATACACTTCCTGTTTTGCAGTGAGCCAACCTAAAACAAACCAGTCGCTCGCTTCCAATTCAGTTTGTTGAATGTATGCTGCAGAAGATGCCAACACTTGATATTCTTGTGCTGCAAGCTGTGCATCATTCAAAGCTTTACTATATTTCTGCAAATTTTTGACATCATAAATATGCGTCAAAATGGGGAAGCTAAATTTTAGTTCCTGAATACGCAAAGCCAGTTGATCTAAACTTTCAAAATCGTGAATATCACTGTGCTGTAATTGTTCATGCAACTGCTTATATTGCTGTTGCAACGTGTTTTGTGCGGCAGTTTTTAAGTCTAAACCCGAGTGATCGCTCGCGGCTAAACTAAACATCAATAATTCTAAATAGTGATGCACATTTTGCGTTGAACGGACTAAATTGACCAATTTTTCTTGGGCGTACAAGGTATCTTTTTTTAGGTTTTCTGCAGTCGTCGGGTTCTGTAAAAACGCGCCGAGTGTGGCTTGCATGTGTTCTAAGTGCTGTAAGTGATCAAAATGTTGTTTAAATGCTGCAATTTGCATGGCCCATTTGTCGCCTAAATGCTTAGACCAATCTTTAAATAAGGACAGCGTTAGTTGTAAATGCTGCAAAGCAAGCTGCGCCTGATCAATATGGTTTTGCTCGGCAACTTGTGCAGAAATTGCGGCAATATTAGGCAATAAATGCTGTAATTGTTGTGCAATTAACAGGCGTAAATTTTGGTCTGCATGGTCTTTTTTACTGAATTGAAATTCTTTGCTCTGAGCCGCAGGGCTGACTTTTTGCTGCACAGAAAGCAAATGTCCAATTTCTGCTTTATTGCGTACATCTAACCATAAATGAAATTTTTTAACCCATTCAAAACTAAATGCTAGCAATTGCTGAATTGAACCTTGTTTCAGTTCAAACTCAACCTCATGTACTTCAACTTCGGCACCTGCACAACGAATGTGACCAACATCTAAACTGATTTCAATGTCAGTATCTTCAATGGTCATTAGTCGTGAGGTACGTTGAATATCAGTTTCAAACTGTAGTTTTAACTGATCCCAATTTTGCCCCAAAGCTTGATTTAGCAATTGTTGTGCTTCGGGAATGTTTTGATAAATTTGCAGATCAAGTTGAGGTGGGGTATCTGGATTTTCAGTTGCTGCAAGCGGATGGTTATGTTCAAAACTATGAAAATGACTTTGACCTGCCGCTTTTAAAGTTTGTACCCATTGCTCGCCTTCTAAACGCAGTCTTAACGCCATACCATGATGGGACAAACTGTGTGTGGATGTATCAAAATAGCGTGCTTTTAATGGAATCTGGGTCGATTTTTTCGGGTCTAAAGTTTTGAGTAGTGCCGTGCGACGTGCGACTGGAATTTGAAATTTTAATTCAACTTCGACCATGAAAAATATCCTGAACGTAAAGCATGTTGCGCCAAAGCAGCGGCAAACAAATTGGTATTATAAATTTGTGAAAATTGCAGAACTAGGGTTTTGCAAAAGTGCGTTTGATTGTAACTAAAATATGCCAAGAAGTAAGGCTTGACCTTGGCTTTTTTAGGGTCTGTTGGCATTTCCTAAATGGCTTGCGCTGTAGGCTAAAACTGAGCAGATCAGGCATGAAACGTAGGGTATAGCGAGACTATTGCCAAGTTTCATAACGCAATCTGAGAAAGTTTTAGCCACAGCCTTTCAGGACAAGCATATTTTTTGCTGCTATTGCGTTATGAGTCAGTTATTTAGAACGACTAAATTTCCTGTCTCATGCCTTATATCAGCTGAAAAATATGCGTTGTCGCAAACATAGACGAAGTGTCAACAGACCCTTGAGTTTGGTTTTTTTTTGGCTTAGTTTAAAGTGTCTATTGAGCGTAGCAAAAATAATTCAAATCTATAAACATCAGGATGATGAACATGAACGCAGCATCAAAGCCCGAATTTGAGCCGACACCAGACCCCAAGTTTGAATTGCCAATTCAGGACTATTCAACATTTTACCGTTTTTATTTAACTGAACACCGCAACATCATGAGCCGTCGTTTGCACGTTGTTGGCAGCAGTATCGGTTTATATTGTGTGAGCAAGGCCATACGCCAGAAAAAAGCCAAATATGTACTCTATGGTTTGCTAGCAGGCTATGCCTGTGCATGGGTCGGGCACTTTGTTTTTGAAAAAAATAAACCTGCCAGTTTTAAACAGCCTGTGTATAGTTTTATTTCAGACTGGCGGATGTTTGCAGATGTTTTACGTGGTCATTTAAGTTTGCAAGATCGTGCTAAAGATAAAATTCCAAGTTGAATTGAGTGTTTAGTTATACCGTTTAGGCAAAAACTAGACGATATGTGATTATTTTCATAAAAAATGTACAAATAAAATTAATTTTTTGTTGAAATGATAGAGTGAATATTCTAATAATGTGTCATCAAATTTATTGATAAAAGTTTGTGACTTTCCAAGCCTAGAGTGACCTTTCTCTAGGCTTTTTTTATGCGAAAAATTTCAAGTTGCGTTAAATCAGAAATCATTCATCTTTAAGCAAGAATATATGGTAAGTAGATTACTGAAAGTAAGATATAAAAATATAGACACATGATCATTTGTCGCACCCCCACATGCGCTCTGGCACAAATGATCATGTGTCTAAATGGGTAACATAAATATGTCGTTATTCGCTATAGTCACCCATATGGATTTTAATATCCATATCTTATTGAACTGGTTACAGTTCTTGTTTTGCGCAGTTCAATTAAAGCTAAATCTAGCTTTTAGCGCTATCACTAGAATTTGGTATTTTTAACATTTTGACTTAATAAAACCCAAACAAAATAGAAGCTTATAGAGCCTATATAAAAAAACTTGTTGAGCCTGAGGTTCTGACGCATGCCGCCTGAATGTGTAATAATACAGACCTTGTATTATTTGTGGCTGAGATTATGCGCGGTTTATATTTGATTACCAATGATGATCCTATCGAACTGCTTTTGGCAAAATTAGAAGGGGCGATGGCAACTTATGAAGTCGCGGTGTTGCAATATCGCCGTAAAAATGTGCCTCAAGCTCAGCAGGCATACGAAATTGAATATATGAAATCGATGTGTGATCAATACAAAGTGCCATTTGTGATTAATGATGATCTTGAAACTGCAGTGAAATATGGTGTTGGCGTACATTTGGGTCAAGAAGATGGCTCTATTGTTGAAGCGGTTGCACGTTTACCACAAGATGTATTGATTGGTCGCAGTTGTAATAACTCGATTGAATTGGCAGAGCAAGCCATTGCCGATGGTGCAAACTACGTTGCTTTTGGTGCAGTCTATGCAACTGAAACTAAACCTGAGGCAAGTACACTTACATTAGACACGCTCACACTGGCGAAGCAACAACTCAATGTGCCAATTTGCGCGATTGGTGGTTTAACTGTTGAAAACAGTCAGCCTGTCATTGAAGCAGGTGCAGATTTATGTGCAGTGATTAGTGATATATTAAGACGTCCGATGCATACTGTTGCACAGCGTGTTTATGATTGGTCTGCACTTTTCAAAGCAGACACTTAAAGCAGACAGCTAATTTTTTATTTTATTTTTTGAGTTGAGTGCCTCCATGAGCTTATCTCCAAAGCAAGAACAATTGTTTAAACAAGCCAATAAGCATATTCCAGGTGGTGTCAATTCACCTGTACGCGCATTTAACGGGGTAGGCGGAACCCCTGTATTTATTGAAAAAGCCAAAGGTGCTTATTTGTACGATGTCGATGGCAAACGCTATGTCGACTATGTAGGTTCTTGGGGACCAATGATTTTAGGTCATGCCCATCCTGCTATTATTCAGGCGGTGCAAGCTGCAGCCGAAGATGGTTTGAGTTTTGGTGCGCCAACGGTGCATGAAACGACTTTGGCCGATATTATTTGCGAAATTATGCCTTCAATTGAGTTGGTTCGCATGACCAACTCAGGTACAGAAGCCACCATGACCGCAATTCGTTTGGCGCGTGGTTATACAGGTCGTGACAAAATCGTCAAATTTGAAGGTTGCTATCATGGACACTCAGATTCGCTGTTGGTCAAAGCAGGCTCTGGACTTTTAACCAGTGGTGAAGGTGAAGCGACTTCTGCGGGTGTTCCTGTCGATTTTGCCAAACACACGCTGACTTTACCGTATAACGATATCGCCATTTTAAAAGAATGTTTTGCAAAGTTTGGTGCTGAAATCGCAGGGGTGATTGTTGAGCCAGTTGCGGGCAACATGAACTTGGTTAAACCAATTGATGGTTTCCTGCAAGCAATTCGTGATGTCTGCGATGAACACGGCTCAGTCTTTATTATTGATGAAGTGATGACTGGTTTCCGTGTTGGCTTGGGCGGTGCTCAAGCACATTATAATGTTAAACCAGACCTAACCACGCTTGGTAAAATTATTGGTGCAGGCTTACCAGTAGGCGCATTTGGTGGTAAACGCGAAATCATGGAGTGTATTGCACCATTAGGTAAAGTGTATCAAGCAGGTACTTTGTCTGGTAACCCGTTGGCGATGCGTGCGGGCATTGAAATGTTTAAACATTTACGTGCCGAAGGTTTTTATGAAAACTTAACTGCGCAATTGGAAAAATTGTTGGCAGGCTTGCAAGCAGCAGCAGATGAAGCAGGTATCCCATTCAAGACACAACAAGTTGGTGCGATGTTTGGTTTGTACTTTACTGATCAAGATGACATCACCAGTTTTGATTCTATGCTGAATTGCGATGTCGATGCTTTCCGTAAATTCTTCCACGGAATGTTGCAACGTGGTGTGAACTTGGCGCCATCTGCTTTTGAAGCAGGCTTTATTTCATCTGCGCATAGTGATGAAGATATTGCCTACACCATTCAAGCTGCAAAAGAAACATTTGCGGAAATGAAGGCGTAATTTGACCTCTGCTTAACACTGTCCTAAAAGGCATAGATATCTCCAAAATATCTATGCTTTAGGTTAAATTGAAGACATACTCTTCAATTTAATATCAAAGGCTTAGATCAGCGTCTTGTTAAACACTAAAATAGCCTGGTCAAACTAAATATGAATCCTATTACTTCATTTGCTCCCGCCATCAAAGATATAGCTTCAGAACGGCTTTGTTGTGCAACTATCTTGCACTATGATTTCATTGTATTTTTCTATCCAAATTTTAAAAACCTTTAAAACAGTATCTTAAAAAATATTTATGCAACAAAGCCTCCTGCATGCTATAAAACCCACATTTCTAAAAGCAGGCTGATTTAAAATTCAGCAGATTGTCTGATTCAGGAATGTAAATCGGAAAATTCATCGGGAATTGATGTATTTTGCATTGTAATTCTGTGTCAGGCTTTTTATTATTGCCGCCTTGTTTTCACGATCGGCCCGGAATTGAAATTGAGTAATTTTCTAAGCGAACACCTGATTCATCGTGACGATGAGTTTATGGTGATACATAAACCCGCTGGCATACTCACCGTTCCAGGTAAAACAGCAGATTTGCAAGATTGTGTGATGAGTCGTCTAGTTAAAATTGAGCCGCGCACTTTGCTGATTCATCGCTTAGATCGTGATACTTCGGGTATTTTGGTATTTGCACTCACGAAATGGGCGCAAAAACAAATTTCGCGTCAGTTTCAAGAACGCCAAACCGATAAAGCCTATCAGGCATTGGTGGCAGGGCAACTGCAAGGTGAAGGCACTGTAGATGTGCCTGTGGTCTATGATCCTGCACATCCTCCATTACACATTGCCGATGCAACCCATAACAAACCTGCGTTAACGCATTGGCGTGCATTGGAGCAATTTGAATTGCAGGGGCAAATTGTGACTCGTGTGCAACTGACGCCGATTACAGGTCGTTCGCATCAACTGCGAGTACACATGCAATATTTAGGTCATCCAATTATTGGTGATACTTTGTATGCCACGCCCGAACAGCAACAACTCATGCCTCGTTTGTGTTTACATGCAGCAGAATTAAGTTTTCTGCATCCACAAACTGAGCAACGTGTACAGTTTACTTGCCCAGTCCCATTTTAAGCGAAAAAGATTACGCAAAGCCTGTGCTTTAGGCTCTCTTTTTAGTGCGCTTTATGTCAAAATATATTGCTATACGCCCTGAATTTTTGCTCAAATACTCAGCAGGTTTTGCGCAAAAATTTATACGTCCTAACTTCTAAATAAAGGTGGAAAAATTGCAGCAGTTTGCTATTGGTCAACGTTGGTTATCAGACACAGAAACGGAATTAGGACTTGGTGTTCTGATTGATGTAGATGAGCGATCGGTCAGCATTTTATTCCCTAAAAGTGATGAAACCCGTGTCTATGCACGCAATAACGCACCTTTATCGCGTATCATTTTTAATGTAAATGATGAAGTTCAAGACCAAGAAGGCAATGTGTGGACGGTTGAATCGGTCGAAGACCGTCATGGCGTATTGCGTTATAACGTAGTGCGTCGTTTGCAAGATGGCAGTGAAGAAAAGAAATCACTGAATGAAACCCGTATTGGTGCAAGTATCCAACTTTCAAAACCATTAGACCGCTTGCTTGCTAGCCAAATTGACTATAAAGAATGGTACGACTTGCGTATTGAAGCCTTGTTGATGCAAGCCAATATGCAAAGTAGCCCACTGCGCGGCTTGGTGGGTTCGCGTGTAGGTTTGATTCCACATCAACTTTATATTGCACATGAAGTCGGTAAGCGTTTTGCGCCACGTGTCTTATTGGCAGATGAAGTTGGTTTAGGTAAAACCATTGAAGCAGGTTTGATCATCCATCAGCAACTCAAAACAGGACGTGCGGAACGTATCCTGATTTTGGTACCTGATTCGCTGCAATATCAGTGGATGATTGAAATGCGTCGCCGTTTCAATCTGCAATTCTCTTTGTTTGATTTAACCCGTACGGCATCTATTAAAGAACACGATCCTGACCTGAATCCATTCTTGACCGAACAATGCATCATTGCTTCAGTCGATTTAATGATTGACCACGATGACTTACGCGAACAAGCCCTAGAAGCAGGTTTTGATTTGCTGGTGGTCGATGAAGCGCATCACTTAATGTGGAGCGAAGAAGAAGGTGGTAATGACCGTTATGATCTGGTCGAAGAATTAGCCGAACAAACCGCAGGGGTGTTATTGCTTACAGCAACGCCTGAGCAACTGGGTGTAGAAAGCCATTTTGCGCGTTTACGTTTACTCGATCCGCAGCGTTTTAGTTCACTAGACCGTTTCTTGGATGAAGAAGCGCAATATCAACATACGGCAAAAATTGCCGAAGTCTTAATGTCAGATGCCGCATTGGAAGAAAGCCATTTGGTTGCACTGGAAGGCTTGTTGGGACATCGCATTGAAGATAACCCAGAGCAGCGTTTCCGTGCCATCCACGAATTATTAGACCGTCATGGTACAGGGCGTATTTTGTTCCGTAATACCCGTGAAGCAATTCAAGGTTTCCCAGGTCGTGATTGTCAGCCTGCGCCGTTACCTGCGCCAGAAAACTGGTCTAAAGATGGTAAATTACGTGAACAAATGTGGCCAGAAGAAGCACAGCTCGATGGCAGTTGGATGGAAACTGACCCGCGTGTAATGTGGTTAATGGAGCGTTTGCGTAGCGACTTAAAACATAAAAAAGTGCTTTTAATTGCGCGTAGCGGCCCTGTGGTAGAAGCCCTTGAAAATGCGCTGCGCCTACATGCAGGTATTCGTACTGCAATGTTCCATGAAGGCATGAGCTTGTTAGAACGTGACCAAGCGGCAGCATATTTCGCAGAAGATTCTTATGGTGCACAAATTTTATTGTGTTCCGAAATTGGTTCAGAAGGGCGTAACTTCCAGTTTGCATCAGACCTGATTTTGTTTGACTTACCTGCCAATCCCGACGTGTTAGAACAACGTATCGGTCGTTTAGACCGTATTGGTCAAGAAAACCGTATTCAAATTCATGTGCCGTATTTGGTGGGGACTGCGCAAGAGCGTATGTTCCGTTGGTATAACGAAGCACTCAATATTTTCAGCAATATTTCACCCACTGCACAAACCTTGCAGGAAAACTTTATTGTCGATTTAAAAGACTGCTTATTGGCAGATTTAGGACAACAATTTGAAGATTTGCTGGAAGCAGTCAGCGTGCAGCGCGAAGCTTTGGAAGCTGAATTACAAGCTGGACGAGATCGTTTGTTGGAATACAACTCATGCCGTCCTGTGGTTGCACAAGAAATTGTACAGGCGCTTGAAGAATATGATGACAATACCACGTTGCCAATGTTTATGAAGCGCTTTATGGCATCGACCAATATTGACTTCGATGAACAAAGCAATGGCACGGTGATTATTAAACCAACTGATCAAATGCAGGTTCAAGGTTTGACCTTAGACGAAGAAGGCATGACCGCGACGTTCTATCGTGATCAGGCGCAAATTCGTGAAGATGCACAGTATTTGACCCTAGAGCATCCATTCACAGAAAGCGTGATGGAAATGATCAATACACAAGGTTTTGGTAGCACCAACGTTGCGGTATTAAAATCTGCCGCTTTGCCACAAGGTTCTGTGTTGCTCGAAGTCTGGTTCAAAGTGGATGTCATTGCACCTAAAGCCCTGAATTTGCCATCAAGCTTGCCACAGCAACTCATTCGTGTCTTATTGAGCGAAAAAGGGCAGGATTTATCGCAAAAAATTGCCCCTGAAATTTTAAAACCTTATTTACATCATTTAGATGGCAACAGTTGTCGTCAAGTGGTGAAAGCACGCCGTGACGCGATTGAAGCGCGTTATACACAGGCTTTGGAGTTGGCTAAAGCTGCATTGCCTGAATTTAAGCAACAAGCTAAAGATGTATATAGCAAAAAATGGCAATATGAAATTGACCGTTTAAGCTATTTGAAGCAATTTAACCCAAGTATTCGTGAAGATGAAATTACACGTTTACAGAAATTGCAAAAAGAAGGTGTTGCATTATTAGATGGTTTGTCGGTCACGCCTGAAGCAATTCAGGTGATGGTGGTGGTAAAGCCATAAAGAGTGCATTCAATACAGGTGTCTAGACGGTGTATTTGTATTGAGTCGGTTTTAATCAATCACTTTTTTAAATATTTGGCATCTTCTAAATTGCACGTTTTAAGTTGGGCATTGCGCCTCATTTTTACGGAGCAGTTTAGCGGGTGCTTTTTTAATATCGCAATAAAAATGTTGTGCGAGATTTTTCACATCACAGACTTAAACAAAGTAGCAACCAGTGCTTATGTGTCATTAAAATGACTCATAATTCATCTTTTTCAGCATTCCGGTCATTTGCAAAACCCAGTGGTATGCGTAGTTTAAAGGCTGTTGATCTTTTATCTATGATTGATGTGCCAAGTGTTGAATCTGTAAGCGCGTACGCATAGATCAAGTCACAGACCCGATATTCTTCTTTTAAGCGTATTTTAAATGACTAAAGCTGCAATTCATTTTACCCATGCCAATGGTATTCCTTCTGCCAGTTATCAAAAGTTTTTTCAATGTTTTGAAGCAGATTATCATTTAAAGGCAATTCCACTGATTGGTATGCAAGCAGAATTTCCTGTGACCTATAAGTGGACCTATTTGATTCATCAAGTGATTCAGGACATTGAGCAGCAGTTTCCAAAGCAACAAGTGATTGGTTTAGGGCATTCTTTTGGTTCATTATTAACCCTGATGTGTGCCTATCAGCGTCCAGATTTATTTTCTCAATTGATTATTATGGATCCACCTTTTGTGATTGGATCGAAGTCGGCATTATTTGAAATTTTACAAAAATTTAAACTGAAATATGTAGATCAACTCACACCTGCCGCCGTGACCATGAAGCGTCGAGATCATTGGGCTAGCCATGCAGAAGCCTATCAAGCTTTGCGGCATAACCGTTTATTTAAAAAATTTGATGCACAATGTTTTGAAGATTATTTTGCCAGCGGCATACAAGTCGATGCACAAAGAGGTGGTGTGACTTTAACAATTCCAAAACGGGTAGAAGCTGAAATTTTTAGAACCGTACCTGCATGGTGGTGGCGCACACCACGCAAAGCCCCGGATGTACCTGTGCATTTAATTACAGCAAGGCATAGCCCATTTTATTTGCAAGGTTTACCGCAAGGCATGCAAAAAACTTATGGAATTGAGTTTAGTGTGGTCGAGGGAGGACACATGTTTCCTTTGGAAAATCCTGAAACCACGGCAACACATGTGCAGCAATTAATTCAAAAACAACACGCTTAACAGCGAAGTCTAGCAATTAAATGCTCAAACGGGCGTGACCTGATTCAGGAAAATCGCCCGATTTATCCTGTGTTATGTTAACGAATTTTGGCATCATCCAAATGTCGTGCACCTTCTAAAATCATGCGAATCATGGTCATGGTTTGTTCAGCGGTTTCTTTACGTTCAGTCGCAGGCATATCAATGACTTTAGCGCCCATATTAAACACCAACTGGGTAATGGCTTTTGCGACAATATCGGGATGCGCTAACTTGCTGTTATTTAAACGTTCTAAACGAATTAAATCATCCTGCAATTCTTGCTGGAAATAATTCAATTGGCGCTCAACAGCTAGCTTATAAGAGGTTGAACCCGTATAACCTTCACGTAATAGCAGACTTAAATTGCCTTCATCGGTATCTAATTGTTCAATAAATACTTCAACCGAGCTGCGAATAATACTGTTTTGTTTAGATGCTTTTAAACGTGCTTCATGCAGAATTTGACGCAACACCACACCTGCACGATCAATCAGTTCAATCGCGAGTTCATCAATATCTTTAAAATGACGATAAAAACTGTTTGGTGCGATGCCTGCTTCACGTGCAACTTCACGTAAACTTAAAGATGCGATACTTTTTTGTGGGCCAATTAAATTTAATGCTGCCTGAAATAATTCTTGTTTGGTAATGGTGGCTTTACGCCCAACCGTACGCACGACAAGAGGCTCACGAACCGTTTCAGATTCTGGAAAAGTCACATCATGGTTTGTTTTCATGGCAGGCTGAGTCATATTTTCAATAATTTATAAGCTTGGAGGCATTATAGCGGTTGCGCCAGTACTTGTGAAATGATTAGAAACAATACAGGTGTATATACAAATATATATACATGTGTATAATAATTAAAATTTCATCGGGTGGTGCTGAATCATGCAGCTAACTGAAAAAAGAAAATCTCCCTTAACCAGTATTGCAACTGCAGTACTAGACCCTTATGCCGCCAATTTCTGGTTGCAAAAAATTAATCCATTATGGTCGGTGAATCAGTCACTCGGCAAAATTGTAAAAAAAGATACCGCTGCACAAGGTGTAGTGAGCTTTACTTTGCAATTCAATAAAAAATTCCAAATTGGCGCAGCAGGGCAGCATCATCCTGTTTATGTGACAATTCAAGGCGTACGCTATGAGCGAACCTATAGTTTGACTCAGCTTGATGCACAACACGTTTTATTGACGGTAAAAAAAGTTGATCAGGGCAAAGTCAGCACATGGCTGGTTGAGCAAGCCAAAGTTGGTGATACTTTGGAATTTGGTGCGCCTTATGGTGATATGCAACTGCCTGCACAAGCCCAGCCTTTAATTCTATTGGCAGCGGGTAGTGGTATCACACCAATGTATAGTTTGCTACAAGACATGGCGAAATCAGGTCGTCTTAGTAGCACTCCAGTAACTTTAATGTATTGGGTAAAAACCTTTGCAGACGCAGCATTTAAAGCACAGTTTGAAGCATGGGCACAACAATATCCAAACTTTAAATTTCAAGTGTTTTATACCCAAGAGCCGAGTGTGGCGCACAGCCGTTTAAATGCAGAACATTTACAAGACTTAGCACAAATTGAGCAAAGTGCAGTGTTTGCATGTGGCCCATCGGGTTTTACCACGCAAGCTGAACAATTATTTGCACAAGCTGCTTTGCTGAAAACAGAAGCTTTTAGCATGACCCCTGTGTTAAGTGACGATGTTGGTTTGGTACAAGTTACACTGACTCAATCGAAAAAGATTGTCACTATTCCAAAAGGCAAGTCCATTTTAGAAAGTCTGGAACAGCAAAATATTAAACCTAAATACGGCTGTCGTATGGGAATTTGCCATAAATGCGTATGCAACAAGGCTGAAGGTTCAACTAAAAACTTGGTCGATGGTGTTCAAAACAGCGAACCGAATAACCAATTGAAAATCTGCGTCAATTCAGCACAAACCGATTTAATTATTGATTTATAAGCGAGTTCCGATTATGAATATGCCAGTAAAAATAGAATATTTCCGCAATCCTAAAAACCGTGAACTCACTCAATTTGAATTAGATGAGCTTGCACGTGAATTAGACGCCATTAAACAAGAAGTTTTGGATGATATTGGCGAAAAAGATGCTAAATACATCCGCCGTGTTTATTCAACCATTCGTTATAGCTCAATGGCAGGTCGTGCCTTATTGTTCGCAGGATGGTTCCCGCCAGCATGGGTTTTGGGTACAGGCTTGTTAGGCTTTGCCAAAATTATGGAAAACATGGAATTAGGTCATAATGTCATGCATGGTCAGTATGACTGGATGAATGATCCTAAATTCAATGGTGCAAGTTATGAATGGGATACGGTAGGTACTTCAGACAACTGGCGTCAAACCCATAACTTTAAACACCATACTTATACCAATATTAAAGGTATGGATGATGATATTGGTTATGGTTTGGTGCGTTTGTTCCCAGAACAACGTTGGAGATCAGGCTACTTATTGCAACCTTTATACAGCATTCCTTTCTGCTTACTGTTTCAATGGGGTGTTGCCATTCAGAATTTAGAAATTGGTAAAATTTTGAATGGCCGTAAAAGCAAAGCCCAAGCCAAAAAAGAATGGCAACCTATGCAGAAGAAAATTGGAAAACAATTGTTTAAAGATTATGTGTTCTTTCCATTGATTGCAGGCCCTTCGGCTTTACCAGTGTTTACAGGGAACTTAGTTGCGAATGGTATTCGTAATATTTGGACATTCAGCATTATTTTCTGCGGTCACTTTACGAAGGATGTAGAAGTATTTCCAAAGTCTGTGATGCAAAACGAAAGCCGTGGTCACTGGTATATGCGTCAAATTCGTGGTTCATCGAATCTTACAGGTTCTGAAGCATTCCACATTTTGACAGGACATTTAAGCCATCAAATTGAACACCATTTATATCCAGATATTCCTGCACGTCGCTATCGTAAAATGGCGCCAAAAGTACAAGCTGTGTGTGAAAAGTATGGCTTGAACTACAACAATGCGAGCTTAGTTAAACAGTACAGCAGTGTGCTTAAACGTATTGTGAAATATGCTTTTCCATTTAAGAAATAAGTGACTTACAAATGAGTTGTTTAGTACGAATAGATTAAGTGATTGATCTTGGTTTAAAACTATACTTCTATTTTGAATTAGAGGTGATGCTGTAAAGTGTCACCTTTTTTATTGCTTTAGGTGTTGTAGTCGTTATTTTTATGCAGAATCATCAGCTATTTTATTAAGAGAAAACTCTATTTTTATTTTCTATTCTGGGTATAAAAAAGTAATCACCATAGGCGGCATCCGCTACATGTAACTTAAAAAACCCACAATTCAAATTGTGGTTTTATTATATCATTCATCAAAATCAAGCCAGTTTTTTATAAGTTACAATTTCTGGCAATGAATGATCACTACCCACCATATAAGAATAAGTCGCTAAACTCAGCATGGCATCATCTTCATCACTATTACCATACGCATAAATAGCTGCATAATTTTCTAAATCATATTGTTCTAAAATCCGTATTTTCTTTTGTTCCTGACTGCAATCAGGTGTTGAATATCGCCCTGTAAATTGCTGCTTTTCAATTGCTGTTTCAGTACAAATCAAAGCGACATTTAACTGCTGACAAATATACTGTAAATAAATATCTACACTTGCAGAAACAACCACCACTTCATCTCCATTGAATTGATGCTGCTTTAATTGTTGTAATAGTTGTGGGTTAAGATCATGTATTAAATCTACTGCGTAGCGCTGTGCAAGTGCTAATATTTCAGCTGTATTTGCATCTTTAAACATAGCATTAAACAATTTAGGGCGCATGGCATGTGTAGGATAAACTTTTAAATAGTAAGCCTGAATCCAAGGCAAGATTTTAAGTCCTTGCTTAAAAATATGCCGCTTAGATAAAGCATAGAAAATAAACCCTGTAAAACTGTCTTTGCTGCACAGGGTCCCATCAAAATCAAATAGGGCTAGATTTTTATATTTTTGGCTTTTTGCATGCATGTTTTATAACGTCCATTGACTCGCGTAGCAAACCAATTGGTGTTGTAATCTCGACTCAGTTTAGGCCCTGAAATGACCACTTGCGGCATCATGGCATAAAATGGCTCTTTGCCCGTTTGTGCTTTATAGAGTTTTGTAACCGCTAAATAGGTTGCAGTGTCTTCAAATTTCTTTTCTTTTTCTTTTTTTAAGTCTGCACGAATTTGGCGTGGGGTGACTAAAATATTATGTTTGGCAAAAACAGCAATTAATTCACGTTCAGATTCACTCTTTGCATTACGCACACCACCATCTTTAGCGTAAAGCAGCAAATCACCATCTAAATCTAATTCTGCTTCAGTTAAATCATTTAGCATGCTTTGGAATGCGGCATTGCGGCTCGAATACATGCCAGAGTTATAATCAGCAAAGCGGTATAGCGGTTGATCGTAATCGGCAGGGTACATCATTAAACGATGAATCCCGTAATATAATCCGCCATATTGAGTGTATAGATCGCTGCGTAACTCTGCGATGTTACCGCTTTGGCGTTTATGCTCTTTGGCATAGCTAATATGTACTTGCATCGAGCCTAAAGTAGTAATTGGATTAAGTTTTTCGCCAATATTTTGTCCAAACAGTTTGGCAGCACCTGTTAGCGCAGACACGTGATAATGTTTGGCCATATAGTCAAAAATTTCACGATACAATTCATCCAGTTCACGTTCGGTTTTCACACGACGCATTTGGCTTAAATAGTTATCTTCAGGGCTTGGGTGGTTTTTCAGTACATCCTGAAAATAGCCTGCAACCGTACCACCAATGGCTTCGCCCAGTTTATCTTTAAATTTCTCATCCAAACGGTCTTGCACTTCTTTAACTGCTTTTTCACCCAGACCATAGACTTGAGGGTCGGCTACAAAGTTGGATTCCTGATCCACGACGGCAATGATAGTGCACATATTTTCTTTGGTTTGTGGGATGCCCAATTGCTCTGAAATATCGTAAATATCTTTTGCCCAAGCACTACGCTCACTGACCCTATTCGGAATGAGTTTGCGGATTTGTTCTGCTTCAAGGGTTGGCTCATTGTCCTTAGACCACCATGCGCTATCTCCACAGGCAGCCAAGCTTAATGATAAAGCAAGCACGCTGAAGGGTTTCATCAAAGAAGTGAATACAGTGTCTTTCATAGTATAGGGAAAACTCGTTCCAAATGGATGAGCCCAAAGGGCAGATGCAGTATACTATGCCAATCGTTAAAGTTAAGAATATATATGTATATTGGTCCCTATCAACTGTCAAATAATTTGATCGTTGCCCCGATGGCAGGTGTCACTGATAGACCCTTTCGCTCACTGTGCAAGTACTTTGGTGCAGGGCATGCGGTCAGTGAAATGATGACCTCTGACAAAACTTTGCGCATGAGTAAAAAGAGTTTGTATCGTGCCAACTTTGATGGGGAACTTGCACCAATTTCTGCACAAATTGCTGGTTCAGACCCGCATGATTTAGCCGAAGCTGCGCGTTATCAAGTCGCCAATGGTGCACAAATTGTTGATATCAATATGGGATGTCCTGCTAAAAAAGTCTGCAATAAATTGGCGGGTTCGGCTTTATTGCAAGATGAAGATTTGGTGGCACGCATTTTAGATACTGTGGTTGCTGCGGTGGATGTACCTGTAACCCTTAAAACCCGTTTAGGTTTTTTGAATGGGCAGGAAAATATTTTGCGGGTTGCCAAACGTGCCGAACAAGCAGGTATTGCTGCACTGGCATTGCATGGGCGTACCCGTGAAGATATGTATTTAAACCGTGCACGCTATTCACTGATTAAAGAAGTGAAAAGCATGCTCAATATTCCTGTGATTGCCAATGGTGATATTGATAGTCCTGAAAAAGCCAAATATGTCTTGGACTATACAGGCGCAGATGCGATTATGATTGGACGTGCAGCACAGGGACGTCCGTGGATTTTTCGGGAAATTGCACATTATTTAGCAACAGGGGAGTTGCTTGCCGCACCGAGTATTGCAGAAGTTCAAAAAGTCTTATTGGGGCATTTAGCCGAGCTTTATGAGTTTTATGGGGAATATTCAGGTTGTCGAATTTCACGTAAACACATTGCTTGGTACACCAAAGGTTTACGTTCAAGTAATGAATTTCGTCAAAGTATGTATCAAGTAGAAAGTACGGCAGAGCAATATAAAGTAGTGGAAGATTACTTTAATCAGCTACTTGCGCATGGTGAAATCATGAGTGATGTGCAGGTTGAAGCGGTGAACTTATTAGATACAAAGTAAAAAATTAAAACTCAACCGTGATACACAGTTGAGTTTTCTGTACGTAAACTTAGCGTGCGTGAATCATTTCCAAAACCAACTGATTAATTAAATCTGCGGCTTCTAATTCACGTATCTGACTCACATTACTACCAGCCCAAAACGGAGCATAACCTTGCTCGCCTTGTATAACGGCTGCTGCATGCAACTGTTTTGCAAGATCATAGCTATACGGATAGGTGGGTACTGTTAAACGATCTGGCGTATCTACTTGTGTATGCCAATGATTAATTAAACCACGGGCAGAGCGTCCAGAGATGCTGTCGGTAATTTGAGTAATGTTTTGCTGAAATAAAGCTTGTCGATAAGCTGGATTGGCATTGGAACTTTTACATTGCACAAAGGCTGTACCCAGCTGTACCGTAGAAGCGCCCAATTTCAGCATTAACTGTGCTTGCTGACCATTCATAATGCCACCTGCGGCAACCACTGGCAGGGTACAATGTTCACGAATCAGTTGTACTAAATCGCTGGTTTTAATTGCACTATCAAAAGTTTGGTTAAAGATACCCCGATGTCCACCTGCCTCAATGCCTTGGGCGATAATGACATCAATTCCCGCTGCTTCAATGGCTTGAGCTTCGGCTAAGTTGGTTGCTGAAACCATAGTAATGATTCCTGCATCTTTTAAAGCCTGAATTTGATGCGCATGCGGAATCCCGAAGTGAAAACTGACGGCTTGTGGTTTAGTTTCTAGTACAAGATCTAAATATCCATCATGGTCTTTAAAACTTGGATAAATACAATTTAGTTGACTCGGTGCAGTTGCGCCATAGCGTTCAAAGATTGGCTGAAAATGTGCAATCCACGCTTGTGCAGCGACTTCATCTAGTGGACTTGATTCATGGCAAAAGAAATTGACCTGAAATGGAAAATCAGTCAGTTCTTGAGTGCGTAAAATTTGCTCACGTGCAGCATCTACCGTGTTTGCACCTAAACCGAGTGAGCCAAAACCACCTTGATTAGAAACCTCGGCTGCAAGTTCGGGAGTAGAAACGCCAGCCATTGGAGCAAGAAAAATAGGATGCTTTATATTCAGTTGTTCTAATAAGGTCATATTATTTACTCCATGTTTTTATCTACTTTGCCCAACTCTAGGTAGATTGGCAAATCATATCCGTCATTTCCTTATGAAATATTAAGATGAGCGATATCATTAAATTTGCAGATGCTTTCAGGCATAATAAGCCTGATGTATGAATTGATGAGTAAATTAATGAAGCCTTTCGTTTATGGTGGTTTGCTTGTGGTGTGTGGATTAAGTGCGTGTAGCAATCCACAGCAAACTCAAGTAAAAATTGATCCAAAGCAATATCAGGTTCAGGATGCGACTGCATTACAACAGCGTATAGATGCTTTAAATGTCAAATTGGCGCAAGACTTCAAACAATTTAAACAAGTCGAAAATATCGCATTTGCGCATCAATTCCCTTTAGATGTAAATAACTTACAAACTTTGAATCAGCATTTGGTCGCCAGTACTGCTTTAAAGCCGACTAAAATTGCTTATTGCGATATGATGAATGGTTATTTTGCTGAGTTATATCGCTTAGGACATAACAATCTAGATTTTCTTAAAGATGTAAAATTACCGCGTGCAGAGCAGGAAAATTTGGTTGAAAATTTTGTCAATGCAGAATCTTATTATGATTTTATTTTGAATCGTTACACCAGTTACCGCCAAGTACAACAGACCATGGGCTATGGTTGTAATTTAAAAGCGGCGTTATAGTTGCGGCAGGATTTAGGTTTACCAGGGTCTGTTGATATTTCATAAATGGCTTGCGCTGTAGGCTAAAACTGAGCAGATTAGGCATGAAACGCAGGGAATAACGGGTTTATTTTCAAGTTTCATAACGCAATCTGTGAAAGTTTTAGCCACATGAGCAAAAACAAAGCACTGCTTTGTTTGCTGCGCAAGGGAACAAGCATATTTTTTGCTGCTATTACGTTATGTTCCAGTCATTTAGAATGACTAAATTTCCTGTCCCATGCCTTATATCAGCTAAAAAACCTTGCGAGATATATCTCTCATGTCGCAAACATAGACGAATTGTCAACAGACCCTAATTAAATCGTGCTGAATAAAAAACTCCTGAGAACTTGCTCAGGAGTTTTTGTTTTATACAATCAAATTATTGTTGTGCTTTTTCTTTCACATTTGCAGCACCTTGTTCAACCGCACCTGCAGTCGCAGCAGTTGCATCTTTAGCAGCTTGTACAGTCGCATCAGCTGCGTTTTCTGTTGCTGTTGCAACATTGTGTGCAGCATTTTCAGTTGCTTGCGCTGCGTTATCTACCGCAGTTGCTGTAGCAGTAGCAGCTTCATGTGTTGCATCTTTGGCATCATGTGCAGCTTGAGCCGCAGCGTTTTCTAAGTGTTCACCCGTAGTTGCCCCTGTTTCTGGTGCTTTTTCTTTTGCACAACCTACAAGTGCTACAGTGGCAGCAAGACCTAAAGCAATAAGAAGTTTATTCATTATCATGTTTCCTTTTTTTACATCCACTTAAGATGGGATAATGCGAATATAACCAAAAAACAATCAATTTGAAGCTTAAAATTGTTCAAATAATGTAATGGGTTTAGATATTTTTTTTGTTGTGTAGATTAGAACGATAAATTAGAGAAAAATATGCCGCTGCGATTCATTTTTTCTGATAAGGTGAAATCTTAAGAATGGTTACAGTTTTTATTGTACAGTAATGCCATTCTGTAAGATTGGGATTGTAAAATGCTTAAAAAAGGGATTTATCAACATTATAAAGGGCAATTGTATCAAGTGCTGCATGTGGCTACACACAGTGAAACCCAAGAGAAATTGGTGGTTTATCAATGCTTATATGGCGATTATTCTATTTGGGCCAGACCGCTTGATATGTTCACGGAGAGTATTACTTTGGATGATGACCGTGAACAGGAACGCTTTAAATTGATTCAAGAAGTGTATTAATATTTGAAGTTATTTACCTATTTAAAACGATCCAATCTATTTTTAGATTGGATCGTTATGTGGATGCTCAAAGTTTAATAAAATCAATTATTGAATGGAAATACGGTTAAAGCTTAAATCGTATGCTAAATATTTACTCACAAAAGCTGCTTTATCACTGCGTCTTAATAAGTTGTCATAAATAAATTGTGGTACAGGATGGAATAAATCCCCAGAGCCATTTTCGTAAAATATTTTTAAATAACGTGAAGATGCACTGTATGTCCAGGATGTCACGGCAAGTGTTTTACCCATAAGCAACTCCTTTATTTTTTATATTATTTTTCACAGATTTAATCTGCTTATTTTGAACATAAGTGAAGTGTGAAATAAAAAGTATTACAGAATTGTAAAAATAGATTTGATCTTATTTTATGCTGTGTTGTTGATCAAAGTTATAAAACCACATCATAAGATGTGGTTTTTATAAATCTGCTTTCTTACTTTTTAAAGCATTATAAATGACGACATTGGTCTTCTTTATCGCCAGAAACGCGATTAGAACCGCCAGTAGGTTTTTGGCGATTATCTTCGCATTCTAAATTACCAGAAACACGATTATTTTTAACAATAATACTGCCAGTATTGTCTTTTAGCTGAATATTGCCATCGACACGATTGGAGCTGAGTTGAATATTTCGGCCATCTTCTAATTGAATGTTGCCATCAATACGGTTGGCCTGAGCATTTACTCGGCTAAATTGTCCTTTAGATTCTAAATTGCCATCAATCGTACTATTTTTAATTGCCGTATGTGAGTTGGAATGCAACATTAGGTTGCCCTTAATAGTCACATGATCAAGAACACATTGTTTATGCACTTTGACATTATCATCAATAGTTCGATTTTTAATGCTGCCATTACAGTTGAAATCAGCTAAAGCTGGCACTGAAAATGCTATTAATGTTGAAAGTAAAAATAATTTTTTCATAGAACAGCCCTCAAAAATAAATCTCATAACTGTTACCGGTACAGATTCGATTGTAGTGTTGTAATGTTTTTACATTTTCTATTCTAGAGATGAAATATGAATAAATAAGGTAGAAAAGGGTGATGTTCTGATTAAAAAAAACCACGCAAAATATGCGTGGTTTTTTTGAGTGGTTTAATCTAAAACTTAGATTTTACCTACTAGGTCGATAGATGGGGCTAAAGTTGCATCACCTTCTTTCCATTTAGCTGGGCATACTTCACCTGGGTGAGCGTGAACGTATTGAGCTGCTTTAACTTTACGAAGAAGTTCTTGAGCATCACGGCCAATACCGCCAGCATTGATTTCGATGATTTGGATTTTACCTTCTGGATCAATTACGAAAGTACCACGGTCAGCAAGACCAGCAGATTCGATTAATACTTCGAAGTTTTTAGAAAGCGTCCAAGTTGGGTCGCCAACCATTACGTATTGGATTTTTTTGATTTCTTCTGAAGAATCGTGCCAAGCTTTGTGCGTGAAGTGAGTGTCAGTAGAAACTGCATAGATTTCAACGCCTAATTTTTGGAATTCTGCGTAGTTGTCTGCAAGGTCACCAAGCTCAGTTGGGCAAACGAAAGTGAAGTCAGCAGGGTAGAAGAATACTACAGACCATTTGCCTTTAAGATCAGCTTCAGTTACTTCAATGAATTGACCGTTGTGGTATGCATTTGCTTTAAATGGTTTAACTTCAGTATTAATTAAGCTCATCATTGTCTCCATGATTAAGGTTTGTATTTCGTTGGCAATAGAGTATCTAATTTTGTTTTATTGCTGAAATGGTATTTTTACATTACTAGCATCGGAAAAACAAATGAGTATGTAAAAAGCGTACACTTTCATCACAGCATTATTGAGTCTTTATTAGGCCTCAAAATGATGATGATTGCATGACAACCTATTTTTCAGGTTCAAATACAACCCATTTCAAGCAATTGGTGAACATACATCTATATGGGGATGCTATTTTGAAATTCAAGGGGGGATTTAAAACTTTTTAAATACGCATTCTAAATCACTGTTCTTTCGCTTAAAGGCATTACAGCGTAAAATACGCGTTTGTGTTTTGGTTAGGAAGCGTATTCTGTGCAGAGTCATTTAAATGTAGACCACCTCGTTTTGGCGCGTGATCGTCATCGTTTAAATCGACTACGAAAAGGCAAAGATGCCAATCCAAAGCAATATCAGGAATTATTTGAAAAATCTAATTTAAAAGTGTTGGAGCGTGCGCAGCGCATTCCCGATATCAAGTTGAATCAAGATTTACCTGTGACTCAATCTGCCGAACAGTTGATTACTGCAATTCAGCAACATCAGGTCATTATTGTGGCGGGTGAAACGGGTTCGGGGAAAACCACACAGTTACCACAAATTGCAATGTTGGCAGGTCGTGGTTTAACGGGGTTAATTGGTCATACTCAGCCACGACGTCTTGCTGCGCGAAGTGTATCTCAGCGTATTGCCGAAGAAGTTGGCGAAAAGTTGGGCGAGTCCATCAGCTTTAAAGTTCGTTTTAATGAACAGGGTTCGCAAGATTCAATTGTCCGTTTAATGACCGATGGTATTTTGTTAGCAGAGCTTGTCAATGACCGTTATTTAAATAAATACGACACCATTATTATAGATGAAGCGCATGAGCGTTCTTTAAATATTGACTTCATTATGGGCTATTTAAAGCAACTTTTGCCACGTCGCCCTGATTTAAAAGTCATCATCACTTCTGCAACTTTAGATGTGCAGCGTTTTAGTAACTATTTTAACGGCGCACCTATTTTTGAGGTCGAAGGTCGAAGCTATCCTGTCGAAGTACGTTATCGTCCAATTTCTGAATTAAGCATTGGTGGTAGTGATGATGATGAGTTTGATGACTTTGAAGAAAACTTGCCACGCGCAGTGGTGCAAGCGGTAGAAGAATGCTTTGCCGATGCACAGGAAAAAGGTCATCCTGAACATGCCGATATTCTAATTTTTGCCAGTACTGAACAGGAAATTCGGGAGCTGCAAGAAACCTTGCATAAGCATGGACCGCGTCATACTGAAATTTTACCGTTGTATGCGCGTCTGGCTTTGGCGGAACAACAAAAAATCTTTAATCCTTCAGGTGGTGGTCGTCGCATTATTATTGCCACCAACGTCGCTGAAACCGCACTCACTGTACCCAATATCCGCTATGTGATTGATAGCGGTTTTGCACGTATTTCACGTTATAACTATCGCTCACGGGTGCAGCGTTTACCGATTGAAGCAGTATCTCAGGCAGCAGCGAATCAGCGTAAAGGACGTTGTGGTCGTATTGCGCCAGGCGTTTGTATTCGCCTGTATTCAGAAGAAGATTTTTTAAGTCGCCCAGAGTTTACTGAACCTGAAATTAAACGCACCAACTTGGCATCGGTCATTTTACAAATGCAAAGTTTGGGCTTGGGTACGCTCGAAGATTTTGATTTTATTGAGCCGCCAGATCATCGTTTAGTCAATGATGGGCGTAAACTGTTGATTGAACTCGGTGCGATGATTGAGAAGGGTAAAGCCCCTCTTTTAGATGGAGTGAGTAGCTCTGCTACACACGGGGATGACTCTAATCCCAATACTTCCGCTAAATCCAGCTCTAATAAAGGTGAGCTTCAAGGCAGCAGCTTAACCAAAATTGGTCAGCAAATGGCAAAAATGCCGATTGATCCAAGACTGGCACGTATGATTTTAGGCGGTGCGCATTTTGGGGTGTTAAATGAAGTCCTGATTATTGTAGCGGCATTGGCGGTACAAGACCCGCGTGAACGTCCTGCAGACAAGCAAATGCAAGCCGATCAAAAACATGCTTTGTTCCGTGAAGCAGATTCTGACTTTTTATTCTATTTAAAATTGTGGGAAACTTTACACGAAAACCGTGATGGCATGAGTGAAAACAAACGTCGTACTTTTGCCCGTCAGCATTTTTTAAGTTGGTTGCGTTTACGTGAATGGAAGAAAACTCATGAACAATTGGTGGATTTGGCGCGTGGCTTAAAACTGTCGTTTAATGAGAAAAAAGCCAGTTATGAAAATCTGCATCGGGCGTTATTAACAGGGTTGCTTTCTTTTATTGCCAATAAAACCGATGAGCGCAATGTGTTTATCGCGGTACGCCAACAAAAAGCACGAATTTTCCCTGCATCGACTTTGCATAAAACCAATACACCGTGGGTCATGGCATTTGAGATGGTAGAAACTTCGCAAGTGTATCTACGTACTTTGGCAAAAATTGAACCTGAATGGATTTTATTGGCTGCACGTGATTTGCTGAAGCATCACTATTTTGAACCACATTGGTCTAAAAAAGCAGGCGTGGTGAATGCCTATGATCAGATTTCGCTGTTTGGTCTAATTATCGAGCCGAAACGTCCTGTCAATTACGAAAAGGTCGATCAGGAAGCCGCCCATGAAATATTCTTACGTGATGCTTTAACCACAGGCAACTTGGGCATTACCCCACCATTTTTAAAACACAACCTGCTTAAACTGGAAGAAGTGGAACGGGTTGAAGATAAATTACGTCGTCGTGATTTAGTGGTTGATGAAGAAACTATTTATCAATTTTATGCCGCCAAAGTACCTGCAGAAGTTGCAAGCCGTCGTTCCTTTGAAGATTGGCGTGCCACAGTAGAGCCGCAAAATCCACGTTATTTATTTGTGGAAGATGATGCACTTTGGCTGAATGATCGTCCGACCACGCAGCAATTTCCTGACTATTTGCGTAATGGTGAGCTGCGCTTGGCGGCCAGTTACCGTTTTGACCCCAGCCATGATGAAGATGGCGCAACCGTTAAAATTCCAGTGCAAGCGTTGGCACAGGTCGATGAAAATATCTGGTCGTGGGGTGTTCTGGGTTGGTGTGAAAATTTAATTGAAGCCTTGCTCAAGACTTTGCCTAAAGATAAGCGTCGTCATTTGGTGCCTATTCCAGACACAGCTCGAAAGTTGCTACAACGTGTTGATGCGGTAAATTTACGCGAGCACATTTTTAGCTTTTTGGCATTCCAGTTACGCGCAGAGCACATCACCGAAAAAGACTTTAGCTTTGAGCGAGTAGATGCGTATTTATTGCCGTTCATTAAAGTGTTAGATGAAAAAGGGCGGGTGATTGAGCAAGGGCGTGATTTATCTGAATTAAAAGCGCGTTGCCGTACCGAAACTCACAGTCCAGTAAAACAGTTACACGGCGAATTCCAAACCTTCCCTGAACGATTTGTATTTGAAGCCTCGCAAAAAGTCACGGGCGTAGTGGTTAAGCAATATCAGGCGTTGGTACCAAGTAAAGCTTTTGCAGAACTTTCACAAAAAGATGAATCGGGTGTGGTGATTCAAACCTTTAATGATCAGCGCGAGGCGATTCATCAGCATCGTGAAGGGGTGATTCGTTTGCTGCATGTGCAATTAGGCGATTTATCACGGCAATTGAAAAAGCAAATTGCCAAACCATTGGCCTTGGCGTACTCACCTTTGGGTGATAAAGCACAACTTGAGCAAATGTTGATCTATGCGACCTTGCAAAGCATTATTTGTGACGTGCCAGTCAACTTGGAAGAGTTTCAAAACTTGCAGCTTGAGGTAAAAAAGACTTTTCTCAGTCATGGTCAAACCACGCTGCGTATCTTTAATGAAATTTATATTGCTTGGCAAGACATCCGCCGTCAGCTCCTTATGCTAGATGAAGCCGTGTTTGCCAAAAATATGGATGATATTGAAGATCAGCTGGACTTAATGCATCTGGCAGACTTTGTGTATAGCAAGCCTGTAGAGGTGTGGAGCGAATATCCGCGCTATTTGAAAGCGTTGTTATTACGTTTAGACCGCTTACCCAACAACTTGCAAAGAGACGATGCTGCCATCGCCCAAATTGACCCTTGGATGGACAAATTGTTTAAACACAAACAAGATGCCCGACTCAAGGAATTGTACTTTATGGTGGAAGAATTACGCATATCGCTGTTCTCTCAACCCATGAAAACCAAAATGCCAATTTCTGCAACTCGGCTGCAAAAAGTATGGGAAAAGCTCGGAATCAGTTAAGATATAAGTAATTTCTAGAAGGAGTTTTACATGGGCATTCGCATTACAGGTACTGGTCTTTATCACCCAGAAGATGTTATTACCAATGAAGAATTGGTCGAAAGTTTAAATGCTTATGTGGAACAGTATAATCAGCTCAATGCTGACAAAATTGCAGCAGGTGAGCTTGAAGAACGTCGTGGCTCAAGTGCTGACTTTATCGAAAAAGCCTCTGGGGTAAAACGCCGTTATGTGTCAGAAAAAACAGGTATTCTGGACATTAACCGTTTACGTCCAAATTTACGTGAACGTGGCGATGATGAAATTTCGCTACAAGCGGAATGGGGCGTAATTGCTGCAAAACAAGCCATGCAAAATGCAGGTGTGTCTGCAGAAGATATCGATGTAGTGATTTTATCTTGTTCAAACTTGCAACGTGCTTATCCTGCAGTGGCGATTGAAATTCAAACTGCGCTTGGTATTCAAGGTTATGCCTATGACATGAACGTGGCGTGTTCTGCTGCGACTTTCGGCATTAAGCAAGCGCATGATGCGATTAAAGCAGGCGCGCGTCGCGTGTTATTGGTGAATGTCGAAATTACATCAGGGCATAACGATTACCGCTCACGTGACTGTCACTTTATTTTTGGTGATGTGGCAACCGCTTCAATTTTAGAAGAGACAGATACAAAAGCAGGTTTTGAAATTTTAGATATGAACCTGTTCACCCAGTTCTCTAACAATATTCGCAATAACTTCGGTTTCTTAAACCTAAGTGAAAATGCAGATATTGATGATAAACGCTTCCATCAGGATGGCCGTAAAGTCTTTAAAGAAGTCTGTCCGTTAGTGGCTAAAATGATTACTGCGCAATTAGAAAAGAATCAGATTGCGCCAACCGAGGTGAAGCGTTTCTGGTTGCACCAAGCCAATGCCAGCATGAACGAACTCATTTTGAAATTGGTGGTTGGTAAAGAAGCAGCACAACCAGGTTTAGTACCTATTATTTTAGATGAGTTTGCCAATACTTCTTCGGCAGGGGTAATTATCGCTTTACACCGTACTGCACACGAAGTCGAAAACGGTGAATATGGTGTCTTGTGTTCATTTGGCGCAGGCTATTCAGTTGGCGCGATTTTGGTACAAAAACGTGATGCTGCATAAGCTTTGCCAAACCGTATAAGATCAGCAAACGCCTAAGTACAGGTATTAAAAAGTTCCTTCTCCTTCGGGAGAAGGCTTGGATCATCCGCGATATTCTCTTCACACAGACACATACAGAATAAAAACATCGAAAAACTTTATGAAAAATAATGCTTAGGTTAAGATGGAGCATCTTTTAATAGACCTATTTTGAAAACCTATGCAACCATTTGTTCTATATAACTCAGAGCAACGAAAAAAAGTTGAATTTGTTCCGCGTAAAGAAGGACATATCGACATGTATGTCTGTGGCATGACGGTTTATGATTACTGTCATATCGGGCATGCGCGGGTTATGGTTGCATTTGACTACATCATTCGCTTTTTGCGCAGTCAAGGTTGGAATGTGAAATATGTCCGCAACATTACCGACATTGACGACAAAATTATTAAACGTGCCAATGAAAATGGCGAGAGCATTCAAGCTTTAACAGATCGTTTTATTCAAGCCATGAATGAAGATGCGGCAAACTTAGGCTGTGTTGAACCTGATGCTGCACCACGTGCCACTGAATATATTGATCAAATGCAAAATATGATTGGTAATTTGGTCAATAAAGGCACAGCTTATCCTGCAAGTAATGGCGATGTTTATTTTCAGGTTGAAAAATTTGACAAATATGGCCGTCTTTCAGGTCGCAAGCTAGAAGACATGCAGGCGGGCGCGTCTGAGCGTGTTGATGTTGAAGTCGACAAAAAGCATCCATTTGACTTTGTTTTGTGGAAACATGCCAAAGAAAATGAACCATCTTGGGCTTCGCCGTGGGGCAATGGACGTCCGGGTTGGCACATTGAATGTTCTGCGATGTCGACTTGCTGCTTAGGTAATCATTTTGATATTCATGGTGGTGGTTCAGACTTAATGTTCCCACACCATGAAAATGAAATTGCCCAGTCTGAAGCATCAACAGGTGAGCAGTATGTAAATTACTGGATGCACGTTGGCTTTATTAATGTCGATGGCGAAAAAATGTCGAAGTCATTGGGTAACTTCTTCACCATTCGTGATGTGATGGAAAAATTCCATCCTGAAGTGATCCGCTACTTTATTGTGTCATCGCATTATCGTAGCCCTGTAAACTTCTCCGATGTAGCACTCAAAGAAGCCAAAACCGCATTATCACGTTTCTATCACTCATTTAAAGCTTATCAACAAGCGTACGGTACGCAAACAGTTGAGCAGTTAGATGAGGCTTTGGTGGAACGTTTTAATGCCGCAATGCGAGACGACTTTAATACAGCCGAAGCAATTGCAGTTCTGTTTGAAGTCAATAAAGAGCTGAACCGTTCAGTAAAAGAGCAGCAGGCAGATCAGGCGGCGGTGTACTATTCGACTTTGCGTCATTTGACCAATATTTTAGGTTTGGTGCAGCATGATGTTGACGAATTCCTGAAGTCTGATATTGGTCAGGACGCTTTAGGTCTATCTGAACAAGCCATTGCAGACTTCATTCAGCAACGTCAGGATGCCAAAAAAGCCAAAGATTTCGCCCGTGCTGATGAAATTCGTCAGTCTTTGCTCGATCAAGGTGTGGTCTTGGAAGATACCCGTCAAGGTACAGTATGGCGTCGTGCTGATTAATTGAGCACTTAGGAGCATAGAGAGTTGACAGTTGTATGAAATTCTCTATAATTCACTTCCATATTGCGGGAATAGCTCAGTTGGTAGAGCACAACCTTGCCAAGGTTGGGGTCGCGAGTTCGAGTCTCGTTTCCCGCTCCAAAATTTTAAAAAACGCTTATCAAAAGATAAGCGTTTTTTTATGGCTGTTTGTTACAGCTTGCTTGCAGTCAGCTTTATAGATGGGTTTGATCCATAATTTTTAGAGCATTTTCGTTGAAATATGCTTCTGAGCTAGTTCTATCTTTAGCTTTATCTGCAACTTTGAATCAATAAAATAAATAGCCTAAGCTCAAATATGATTGTTTTTCATTTGAAACTCGAGTCAAAAAGCGAGTTAATTAAAACAGCATACAAAAATGCGTTAAAACAAAAAACACACGCAGAATCAAAGTGTAGAATTGCATAGATATGCTAAAATTGCGAAAATTAAATGTGCTTCAATAAATCGCTTTTATTGAGGTGTAGAAAATACTCAATTTAAGTTGAACGTTGAATGCCAAACATGTCAAATACCATTGATTTCCAATCTGTAGCCTTAGACACTTTAAGAATAGAAGAACAAGCATTACAAGTCTTGGCGACGCAAATTGATCAGCGTTTTAGCCGTGCCTGCGAAATCATGTTGCATTGCAAAGGGCGTGTTGTGGTCACAGGTATGGGAAAATCAGGTCATATTGGTCGTAAAATGGCTGCGACGTTTGCCTCTACAGGCACACCGTCTTTCTTTATGCACCCGGGTGAAGCAGGGCATGGTGATTTGGGAATGTTGGTACGGGGTGATGTTTTAATTGCCATTTCCAACTCCGGCAAAAGTGATGAAATTATGATGTTGATGCCACTCATCAAACATCTGGAAGTTCCTCTAATCACAATTAGCGGTGATGATCGCGGGCCGATGCCACAAAATGCTGATGTCGCTTTAACATTAGGCAATATTCAGGAAGCTTGTCCACTTGGTTTAGCACCAACCTCAAGTACGACTGCAACCTTGGCATTAGGTGATGCATTGGCTGTAGCGTTACTTGATGCACGTGGTTTTACTGCCGATGATTTTGCTCGTTCACATCCTGCAGGCGCTTTGGGTAAGCGCCTGTTATTGCATGTGAAACATTTGATGCATACCGGTACAGAATTACCTAAAGTTGCACCAGATACACCAATGAACAAAGTGTTATACGAAATTTCAAACAAACGTCTAGGTTTAACCACAATTGTCGATGAAAATGACGTCTTGTTAGGCATTTTCACCGATGGTGATTTACGACGTTTAATTGATAAACAACAGGGCTTTGATGTGAATTTACAAGTTGGGCAAGTGATGACTCAACATCCTGCAACGATTTCACAAGAAGCACGTGCAGTTGAAGCTTTAGAGCAATTACGTGACCGTAAAATCAATCAGTTTGTGGTGGTGGATGATGCCAATAAAGTCATTGGTGTGATCAGTATGCATGACTTGATTCAAGCAGGGGTAAACTAAACAATGGCATCTTATATTTTATTAGAGCAAGCGCGTCATATTGAAGCTTTGGTTTTAGATGTCGATGGAATTCTAAGTGATGGTTTTGTCACCTTAACCAACAGCGGTGATGAAATTAAATCATTCGATATTCGTGATGGTTTAGGTATGAAACTGGTGCAACAAGCAGGTGTTAAAGTCATTATCATCACGGGTCGTAAAAGTAATATTGTCGAAAAACGCATGTCCGATTTAGGTGTAGATTTGGTCTACCAAGGACGTGAAGATAAAGGCACTGCATTGCAGGAAGCCTGTGCCAAGTTAGGTTTATCACCTGCAGATTGTCTCTATATGGGCGATGACTGGCCTGATCTTTCAGCGTTTTCGATTGCAGGGATGAAAGTCACAGTGCCAAATGGACATATTGAAGTGCGTCGTCGTGCCGATTTAGTCACACAGGCCATGGGTGGGCGCGGTGCGGTACGTGAAATCTGCGATATGATTTTAACCGCCAAAGGTGTGTACCAAAGCTTACTTGAAAAATATCTCAGCATCCCTCATTAATTAAGTCATACATTCAAAGGTTTGAGTTACAGCCCCACTTATGGATACTAAAGTTTTATACGTTACTGCGATTGCAATTGCAGCTGTAAGTGGTGGTTATTACTATTACAGCGGTAAAGGCAAAAAACTGGAAACTGACGCTGCTCGCTCTATGACTTATAGTGCAGAGCAAATTCATCTGACCCAAACAGATGAGCAGGGCAATTTATATGTGCGTGCGCAAATTGACCGTTTAGAGCAAGACATGCAGCAAAAAACCTCTAAGCTGGAAAATTTGAATGCCTCTATGTATAAAGCGGGCGCGGTGGATGCCACTTTTTTTGCTAAACAGGCACAAGGTTTTAATGACAATGAAAAGGTTGTGTTGTCAGATCAAGTGCTAGCAACCAAGTTACTCGCTCAAGGCAAACTGACGCTTGAAACAGTCGAGTTGAATGTGTTTCCTAAAACACGTGAAATCAGTACCGAAAAACAAGTGACTGTACAATCTCCACAGGCTGATTTTATCAGTCAGGGCTTAAAAGCCAATTTAAATGACGGGCAATACGAATTTTTTAATATTCGAGGAAAGTATGAACCATAAATCTAAGCTTACAGCTCCTAAAGCGTTGATAAAACAAGCAGCACTTGTGGGCTTGGCGGTGCTTTCATCGGCAGGTGCATGGGCAATTCCGTCAGACCGCAGTCAGCCTATTACTTTATTGGCAGACCGTGCGACCTTTAGTGAACGTACTGGCGTCACCACTTATACAGGCAATGTGGTGATTGAACAGGGCACCATGAAACTGCAGGCAGATTCGATTGTTGCTAATCTGAACAGCAAAAAAGAAATTAGTGTCATTACGGCAACGGGCAGACCTGCGCAATTCCAGCAAAAGACTGATCCAGCCAAAGGGCTTGCCAAAGGTCAGGCGCAAAAGATTGTTTACAATGCTGAAACAGGCATTATCACCTTAACGGGTGGCGCACTTTTAGAGCAAGATGGAGCCAGTATTCGTGGTAATACCTTGCGTTATAGTATGAACAAAGGCGATGTTGAAGCGATTGGTACACCGAACAAAACTGGTTCTGAAGCGGGTCGTGTAAAAATTGTGATTCCACCATCAAGTTCAAAATCATTCCCGGGAGCGCGTGATTAATGGATCAAACGAGCGCAGCACAGGACAGCGTCCAGCACGGTCAGCAGACTTTGTGTATTAAGCATTTAGCCAAAAACTATAATAAGCGCTGGGTGGTTAAAGACGTTTCATTTGAAATGAAAAGTGGTGAAATTGTCGGGTTACTTGGGCCGAACGGTGCGGGTAAAACCACCAGTTTCTACATGGTTGTGGGCTTGGTGCGTATGGATAAAGGCGAAATCCATTTAGATCAATTGGATTTGTCTGATCTTGCGATGCATGAACGTGCACGTAAGGGTATTGGTTATTTACCCCAGGAAGCTTCTATTTTCAGAAAATTGACCATTGCTGAAAATATTATGGCAATTTTGGAAACCCGCAAAGATTTAAACAAACAACAACGTCAGCAGCGTTTGGCTGAGTTGTTGGCAGATTTTAAAATCACACACATCAAAGATTCATTGGGGATGAGTGTGTCAGGTGGTGAACGTCGTCGTGCTGAAATTGCACGTGCTTTGGCCGCAGACCCTAAGTTTATGTTGTTAGATGAACCGTTTGCAGGGGTTGATCCCATTTCAGTCGGTGATATTAAAGATATCATTCGTACCTTAAAAGATCGTGACATTGGCGTATTAATTACCGACCATAACGTCCGTGATACTTTAGCCATTTGTGAACGTGCTTATATTGTTAGCGAAGGTTCAGTCATTGCAGAGGGTACACCGCAAGAAATTCTGGAAAATGAAATTGTGCGTGAAGTTTATTTGGGTGAAGACTTTTTTGTTTAAAGCTTGAATGTTCTAACCGTTATTGGTTTTCGTATGCTTACTGCATAAGTTGTAGAATAGAAAGTCGTGTAAACATTATTTAACCTTCTATACCTTTGAGGATAGAAGGTTTTTTCATGGTGGTTATCAGTCCAAATAAGCTATAACTCTAAATACGTTAGAGCGCTAAACACGTTATAATTATCAAGTTTTTATTTAACTGGTTGATTGATCTGGAGTGTTATGCCATTTACCATTGCTGCGCCCATCACTTTTGAAGAAGAAATTAAAAAAAGTCGATTTCAGGCAATTGCTGTGCCTGTAGATAATGAGCAAGCGGTAAAAACTTTTTTGGAACAGCAGCGTGATTCATCTACCACACATCAATGTTGGGCATGGAAAATCGGGCATCAATTACGTTTTAATGATGATGGCGAACCTTCAGGTACGGCAGGACGTCCTATTTTAGCCACAATTGAAGGCAATGAGTTGACTAATGTTTTGGTGTTGGTGAATCGTTGGTACGGCGGCATTAAATTGGGCACAGGCGGCTTGGTACGTGCCTATGGGGGATGTGCAGGGCAATGTTTGGCTCTAGCAGAAAAAATAGAACTGATTGAAAAAAAGACCGTGCAATTTTCCTGTCATTTTAATGAGTGGGCAATTTTACAATACGAGCTAAATAGTCAGCAGATTGAGTACAGCGAAGACTACACCGCCGAAGGCGTGTTGGTAAAGGCATTCATGCAAGTCGATCAAATAGACCCTTTAAAACTAAAATTACAAGATATTAGCCGTGGGCGTGAACAACTCAAAATCCTTGAGGATGATCAAGATGACTGAAGCAAATTCACCTGATCCATTATCGAAGTACCGTGAGCAGCATAAACACCGTTTAAACTACATGCCGTGGTTATATTGGTCATTAAAACCTAAACATCGTGTATGGGCAGAAGCTTGGCAGCAGGAATATCAAGCTTATTTAATGGCAATGGAAACGGTGGAGATTGGCAAAAACTGTTTTATTTCCCCTTTGGCACATATTTTTGCAGAGCCGGGGCGTAAAATCAGTATTGGCGATAATACCTTTATTGCAGCCGATTGTACTTTGCATGGCCCTTTAGAAATTGGCAATGAAGTCGCGATTAATCACCACTGTATTTTAGATGGTGGCAGAGTTGGAATTAAGCTTCATGATCAGGTGCGTATCGCAGCATATTGTCATTTATATGCATTTGATCATGGCATGGCTTTGGATCAGCCCATTTATCAGCAAGCGGTGCGTTCACAGGGCATTGAAGTTGGTAAGGATGTTTGGTTAGGTGCGCATGTTGGTGTTAAAGATGGGGTGAAGATTGCGGCACATGCAGTCGTTGGTATGAATAGCATGGTCACCAAAGATGTTCAGGAGCGGGAAATTGTGGTAGGAAACCCTGCCAAATTGATTCGTTATCGTGAGTAAATACGATGCAGCAAGGCTAAATCTTTAAACTTCATTACATTTTTTCATGTCCCTGCAACACGAGTTGTGTTAAGTTAAAAATAACAACTAAAAAATAGCCTGCAAAAGGCAGTAAGAGAGGCAATAATGAAACGTGTAATTGCTTGTATTGATTCTTCGCCTTGTATTAATGCGCTTGCTGAAGCTGCTGCGTGGATTGCAACACAAACTCAACGTGAATTGGTGTTATTACAAGTTTTGGATTATTACCCCGCCAGTTATCATTTGGGGGAAATTAGTGGCGTGATTGGTTTTGAAAGTAATGCCATGTTACTCAAAGAATTAGCCGAATTAGAACAAAAACAAAGTGAATTAGCACTCGATTATAGCAACAATTTATTGCAGCACATTTCCAGTATGATTCAGGAAAAGTTCGGCATTGTACCTACCCACATTCAAGAAAAAGGCGACTTTTTAGAACAAAGTTTTAGTGTGCTGAACGAAGAAGATATTGTGGTGATTGGACGTGTGGGCGAGAAATCTGCTGAACGCAATAAGGCATTAGGCAGTAATGTCGAAAACTTTATTCGTGGTGCAAATTGTACTGTGATGACTGTCGGAGAGCATTTTAAAGCACCAAACCGTTTTATTTTTGCTTATGAATATTCCCCAACTTGTATCAAAATGATGAAGCGAATTGCACAAAGTGATTTGCTTAAATTATTGCAATGTCATTTGCTCTATGTCGGTGATCACCCAGAAGTTTTAAATGAACCTGCAGATTTTTTAACTTCAGCGGGTTTAGATGTGGTGGTGGAATATCGTTATGGCGATGTGGCTGAAAATATCTTAGATTATCAACGTGAACATGGTATTCAGTTGATTGTACTGGGGGCATTTAGTCACAGTAAAATTCACCAATTTTTCTTGGGAAGCATTACCACCAATATTTTCCGTAACTCAACTGTTCCTTTGTTGGTGGCAAAGTAAAAATCGTAAATGATTCAAAAAAGATCATTTCAAAAGATTGTTTAGTTGAACTGATGTAAATGCTTGCTGACTGTCCATGGTTATCCGCATAATTTGTGGATAACTGTATGGACAGTATATGTAACATTATAATATATAATGTAAAATTGCTTTAGGTTGTTTTTTAACCTTGTGTGGACTTTACTTTACAATCGCTAAAGCAAAGCCATCATGTCCTTTGCTGCCTACAGTTTGTAATGCTGTGCACGATAAAATTCGCGAATGATTTTGCATGGCTTTGAACATGTCACGAATCCCTTCAATGCTTGGTTTGTGATTGTCAGGATTTAAAATTTCCCCTGCACGAATTACATTGTCTAAAAAGATAATTGTACCTGAGCGTGAAAGTTTAAGACTCAGTTCCAAATATTCAGGATAGCTTTGTTTGTCGGCATCAATAAAAATAAAATCAAAAGCTTCAGTATCTTCTGGCAGAGCTTTTAGAATTTCTGCAGCACGACCAACTTTTAATTCAACCTTTTGTTTTAATTGAGCGCGGTCAATATTTTCCTGTCCCAAAGCTGCATGGGTATCACGTCCTTCAATCGTGAGTATATAACCATCTTCAGGCAGCGCACGTGCTAGCCACATTGTGCTATAAGCTGCGAATGTGCCCAATTCCAACACACGTTTGCATTGATTCATTTGAATGAGCATTTGTAGCAACATGCCCTGATTTGCCGCAACTGCAAGGTGATCTGGAAAACCTTTGGCATCGGTATTTTCTAAAGTTTGCGTCAAAATTGGGTCTTCGGGAATTAAATGTGATTCGATATAGTGATCGATATCCGTCCACATTTGTTGCATAGCGTGCTCACCTTTGTTGCGATGTGTGCATTGTAAACTTTTCTGCTCAGAGTGCAATTTATTCGCGGAATGGAGCAGGTGATAATCTATTTCGCAATAAAAAAAGAGGTCAATTTGACCTCTTTAGGATTTAATTCTAAACAACACTGAATTAGAAATTACACATAGATGAATGGCGGCTTAAATCTGGCCCCCAAGTTCGATAACCTTGTGTATCAATATGAATTTGTCCTGAAGCGTATAAGCCTAAGCCCATGTTTAAACTTTGACCATATTGCTGCCAGAACTGACACAGTCTGTATTTGGTACTTTCAATATAGGCATAGTCTTCGGCATTCGGGAATTGTGGCCCAATTCTAAAATCAATGGCTGAGTTAAATAAGTGACGCGATGAGTTCGCACCACCTGCACATTGATTCAGTGGTAAATCTCGATAGACAGAAGTGACTTCAAAATCAGTTAAGACTTTAGAGGCGACCAAATATTTAAATACACGCAAGGTAGGCACCTGATTTTGCCACAATTCACGACTTGGAATCATAAATTGCGAACGTCCACAGCGTTGCCAGTCACGTGCGGTACGCATTAATTCAAAACTTGGAATAATATTGCCAACACCGTTGTGTTCCAAGAAGCGTTCATATTCACGAACTTGGCGTAAATTGTCACTCACTGCCACCCATGCATTATACGAATAAGGCACAATTTTAGGTGCTACCTGACGCTCATAGGTGATTTTTTCTTGAGGAATGAAAATTCGTTTTCCATCGGGCGTGGTGATCGTTGTTGTTCTGTTTGGGGTTGAACTACAGGCAACCAAGATAACGGGAACAATGCTGAACGAAAACAGCGCCTTGAAAAATTTCTTCATTAGGCAAATCAGATATTTATTTAAAGTGTCCGTATTCTAATCGAAAATGCGGGTTAAAATTTGAAAATATTGCAATCAAATGTGTGTTTTAGGTATAAAAAAAGATCAGCACAGGGCTGATCTTTTTCACAACAAGACGAACTTACTTTTCTAAGTATTGTAATTTGTCTGGTTTGCCATTCCATTCTTCACGATCAGCAGGTTGATCGCCAATTTGTGTAATGTTTGGCCAAGTCTGTGAAAGTTCAGCATTTAGCTCGATAAACACTTCCTGACCTTCTGGTAATTCATCTTCAGAGAAAATAGCGTTGGCAGGACACTCTGGTTCACATAATGCACAGTCGATACATTCGTCTGGATTAATGACAAGGAAGTTCGGACCCTCGTAGAAGCAGTCTACAGGACAAACTTCAACGCAGTCTTGATATTTACATTTAATACAGTTTTCAGTGACAACAAATGTCATGGCGACAGCTACCTAAAAATATGGTTCTAATTCAGAATAGTCTATTTTAGGCAAAAATCACTACAACTAACAATCGCTTTTACTGATATTTGATATAGACAGTGCTGCTAAATTTGATAAAAGGGGGATAAAACCATCAAAAAAACTTATAAATGACAAAGACTCTCAATTGAGAGTCTTTGTTTAGCTCAAATATTTTAGAAATAACAGCGGCTAAGCGTTCAATTGTTCCTTTAAAGCATACAATTGTTCCAGCGCTTGTCGTGGCGTTAAATTATCGACATCTATACTGCGTAATAAATCTAAAGCAGGTGATGGTTTTTCTACCTCTATTACACGTTCAATCACTTCTGGTTCAGCTGAGCTTGTTGCTGGTGCAAATAGGTCATCTTGAACGGCTAAATTGACATTTTTGTGCTGCTGTTTTTCTAAAATTCTTAAACGGTTTTGCGCTTCTTTAATCACATTGGCTGGAATGCCTGCCAATTTTGCCACTTGCAAACCGTGACTTTGGCTTGCAGGACCTTGTTGAACTTTGTGCAAGAGAATCAGGTTGCCATTCATTTCTTTGGCGGTTACGTGGTAGTTATCCACCCCAGATTCTTTGCTTAATTCGGTCAATTCAAAATAATGCGTTGCAAATAGGCATAAACATTTGATGCGTTTGCTTAAATCCAACACACATGCCCATGCCAAAGATAAGCCATCGTAGGTACTGGTTCCGCGACCAACTTCATCCATCAGCACCAAAGACTGTGAGGTTGCATGGTGTAAAATTTGTGAAGTCTCAGTCATTTCGACCATAAAGGTCGATTTACCTGTCGATAAATCATCGGCAGAACCAATACGGGTAAACACGCGATCAATAGGACCTAATACGGCTGTTTGGGCAGGCACATAACTACCACAATAGCCAAGTAGGGCAATGAGTGCGGTTTGACGCATATACGTTGATTTACCGCCCATATTCGGGCCAGTAATAATTGCCAAACGATGATTGTAGTCGAGTAAAGTATCATTCGGTGTAAAGGCGGTTTTACTCAAGGCCTCAACAACAGGATGACGTCCTGCAGTAATTTTAATTCCAATTTCAGGGCTATATTCAGGGCGTGCCCAATTGCGTAAACGTGCTTGATGGGCAAAGTTTGCCAATAGATCAATTTGTGCAATCGCGCTGCTCATCATTTGTAATTGAGCAATGTCTTGGCGTAACTCATCCAATAGCATTTCAAATAGCATCTTTTCACGGGCTAAAGCACGGGACTCGCTAGACAGGACTTTATCTTCAAAACTTTTTAGCTCTGGGGTGATGTAGCGTTCTGCATTTTTTAAAGTTTGACGACGGATATAGTGTTCAGGTGCTTGCTCGGCTTGGGCGCGAGTGAGTTCAATGTAGTAACCACTGACACGGTTGTAGCCAATTTTTAACGTTGGGATACCGCTTTCTTGGCGCTCTTTGACTTCTAAATCAATCAGGAATTGCCCCGCATGATCACGGATTTTGCGTAGTTCATCGAGTTCACTGTCAAAACCCTCTGCAATGACATTGCCATCACGCAATAGTACAGGTGGGTTTTCTACAATTGCCTGCATCAGCCGTTGATGCAGTCCATGAAAATCGCCCAGTTCTTCATTCAGGTTTTGAATGAGTGCGGATTGTTGTGCAGAAACAATGGGCTGTAAGGCATGACGCAAATAGGGAATTTGCGCACAGGCCTGACGTAGTTGTACCAAATCACGTGGGCGTGCGCTACCGAGTGCGACACGACTCAGCACACGTTCAATATCACTAATTTCTTTCAGTACCAAACGCACAGGCGACTCATGGTAACCTTGTATTAAGGCTTGAATTGCATCCAGTCTTGCATCTAACAATGCCGTGTCACGCAAAGGTTGCATCAAGGTACGACTCAGTAAACGGCTACCCATGGCAGTTTGGCAATCGTTAATCAGTTGGAATAAAGAAGTGCCGTGTTCAAATAATGGTTCAACCAATTCCAAATTACGTCGGGTCACAGGATCAAGCGCAATAAAATCGCTGCTTTGTTCTAATTGAATACTGCGAATATGTGGTAAAGCCGTTTTTTGGGTTTCTTTGGCGTAGTGTATTAACGCTGCCGCTGCTGCTTTGGCTAAGGGCAAATGATCAATACCAAAACCTGAAAGTGACGATACAGCAAATTGATCACAAAGCGTTTTTTGTGCATTGTTCAGGTTGAAATCGACATTTGGGCGTTTGGTCACAGGGCAGTCAAGCTGCTTTTTAACCTGTTCAATAATATTCGGATCGACAATATCTTCATCGACCACAATTTCGCTTGGCATTAAACGAGAAAGTTCAATCGCGAGTTGTTCAGGCAAATAATCCATTTGCTGAACTTTAAAAATCCCTGCACTTAAATCCAGCAATGCGATACCAATTTGGTTTTGCTGTAAGCATAAAGAGACCAAGTTGGAAGATTGATGACTGTTGAGCAAGGCATCATCGGTGAGCGTGCCTGGGGTGATAATCCGTACTACTCCACGCTCTACAGGACCTTTGCCTGTCACCTCGCCAATTTGCTCACAAATTACCACGGTTTCGCCTTTTTTGACCAAGCGAGCGAGATAACCTTCAGCAGCATGATATGGCACGCCCGCCATTGGAATAGGTTTGCCACTAGTTTTACCACGGTGGGTGAGGGTAATGCCTAAAAGTTTGGCAGCTTTGTGTGCATCATCAAAAAATAATTCGTAGAAATCGCCCATGCGATAGAACATTAAAGAATGTGGATGTTCCATCTTCACCCGTAAGTATTGCTGCATCATTGGAGTGTGTGAAGATAGATCAGCCATGATTTCTGTCATGTTCATGCAGTTGAAGTCCTTTAATTTGAAGCGTAATTTAAGTGTAAGTATGTGACTAGCTTATTTTACGCCATCTTAGTCAAATTAGTGAACCTGCATGTCATTGTTGCTCGCTCTCTAACGAGTCGAACATCGAGCGGTTTAAGCTTTTAAATGGATAATATTCAATTGATCGGGTGTGTTAGTGAGCACACAGCCATAAAAAATATCGCCCATAAAATCTAAACCCACAGTTTCAAAAATGATATCGCATAGCTCAAAGAGCTTAGCTGTTGAAAATGTATGATTTGCGAAGTTAAAAGTGAAAATTATTGTGTCATTTGGCTGAATTTTACTGAGTTTTTCGTGTAATTCATCGTTATAAAAAGCATCGAAATTTGATTGTTTTCTATGGATTCATTTAGAAAGTAGTGCATGTTGTAACATTATGCTTTGCATGGTCTTATTTCTAGCTAAAAGCCGTACTTTGGAAAAACTTCATCACAATCAAAGTAAAAAAAGCCATCATCTTTTCAGATCATGGCAAGCTATTATTCAAACTCAAGCTATGTGGAATTTAAAAATTCAAACTATATGACACGCCCAAAATATTTTGGCTCATGCTTAAATTGGCTTCGCCACCACCAAAATCAGCGGGGATAGAGTTGTTACCTTGCACTGTTTCTTTGAGTGCGTGTGTATAAGCCACACTTACATTTTGTTGATCATCGAATTGCCAAGTTGCACCAACACTTAAATGCTCTTGTACCACACCTGGTGCCAAAATATTTAGGAAGGTTTGATCATTTTTAACAGGCTGATCGTTATAGCTATAACCCGCACGTAAAGTCAGTTTTTCTGAGGCTTGATAAGTCGCTGAAATTTTATAGACATTGATGTCATCCCATCCAAAACCAGGACCTTGTGTTGTGCCAAATTTATTGTTTGCGAATAATTGATCCAGTTTATTGCCAACAGAATCTACATCTGAATAATTAATGCGTAAGTAATCTGTCGCGACTGATAAAGCAGGGGTAAGTTGATAATTTAAACCTACACCATAGCTTTCAGGTACGTCAAAATCACCTTGTTTGGCAAATAAACCTTCATATTTCTTAAAGCGGCTGGCATTAATTTTAGATGAATAGCTTGCACCAAGGGTCAGTTTATCATTTGGTTTTGCCGACCAGCCAATACGTGCACCTACGCCGTATGAATCGTCATTGCCACGATCGCTAATTGCCGCACCGTTTGACGAAGCACCACCAAAGACATCACCAGCAAAACCTTGTGCACTAAAACGTTGATATAAAATATTTGCAGCCAAGGCTATAGATTGATTTTCTGCATATTTCCAAGATAAAGCAGGTGAAATAAAGGCTTGGGTTAATGAAATACCTGCGCTTCCTGTATTATCATAAACTGCATAAGGATTATTTTTATAATTGGTATTCATGCCACCATTGCCATAAACCGCAATACCAGCAGTGACTTGTTCATTCACTGGGTGAACATAACCTACATCTGGAATTACAAAGTATTTACGGCTATTGCCATCATACTGACCATTTGCTCCATAACCATTTCCTGTAATTTCAGACTCACGATCTGGAGAGAAAATAGTTAAACCTGCATCAACACGCTTATCTAACCAGCTCAAACCCGCTGGGTTGCTTGCAATAGTCAGACTGTCCTGAAAATTGGCAATGGCTGTGCCTGCGTTTCCTTGAGATTTCACACTATATGCATGCATGAAATATCCTGTTGTTGCAAAAGCAGATGTTGAAAACAAAGGTGCGATAACAGCAATTGAGATAAAAGAAGATAGATATTTCATGAGAATATAGATCGAGTAAAAACAATATATGCGGCAGTATATTGAAAAGTTGTATTCTTGTATTTGAATATAAATTCATATCTTTATTCTATTTTTGAATATATAGCTATGAAACAGCAAGGGTATTCATTCTATATGTATATCAAAATGATGCTTCAACTCTTTTGACCAAAGAAGCTCCCTTGGGAGCTTCTTTATTGATTTACATTGCTTTAATTCATAATTATAAAGTGCTTTATGCCAAGTTTTCTAACACAAATTGTGGCGATTTAATAAATAATCGAATCAATGCTTGAGCAGAGCTCGACGGTTGACGGACACCACGTTCCCAACTTTCTAAAGTTCGGGCAGAGATACACAATTTTGCCGCAAGTTCAGTTTGTGAAATATTCATTTTTTGTCGAACTTTAATGATCTGTTGTGCTAAATCCAAACAAGCCGTTTGCTCTACAGTATGATTCACATGATTATGACTGTGTTGAAGCAGATGCATAGTTATCTCCTCCTTAGGGTCGAATAAACAAGTCAATGAGTTATTAAAATAAGTATTGTCCTACAGCTGCATAAATTTGATACTGCAAAATTTACACTTTAGAGTGAAGCAAAGATGGCAACACTGTAAGAAATGATAAGAAAATTCAAAAGTCAAAACGAGGCGGAGCACGACCTTGTGGTAGAATAAAAAGCGGCTCAGTTTGAAATAGTGTTGGTGTAAACGATGTTTTAAAAGACAAAATCCGAATTTGTGTTCGGATTAACACGTATCTAAGCTTGGTATCTAGTAAGGGAAGTGCAAAGCTATAGACTAAACAATATTCACATTCATGGTTTTCATGTGCATCTTGTTTGGATGATTCATGCGCATGTTGAGCTGAATGCCGTGTGTCAACTTTGTCTGTATGCGGTGAATGAGCCGTATGACTTAGATGAGATTCAGACGTAGATGTGCTGGCTGTGCGTTGTAGAAGATTTGCAGACAGCTGATTTGCAGAGCTTGGCTGATCAAAAAATAATGCTTGGGCAACAGTTTTACAGACAGAGGAAAAATGTTGTTTCTCTGGCAATAAAGGCTGTAGGAATACAGCGACTTGTAACAAGATTGCTGTTAATCCGAGCAATCTTCCCCACATCATCAACACTGCATACGTCTTTTATTGAATTTTCATGTAACACTATAACAAAAAATTTAACTGTTTAATGATAAAGCTTTGTTTATCACATGAACTGTGTAGTAAAAATACTGCTTTACTCAAGTGGTTTTGGGCTAAAGCAATGGATCGTTTCGTAATTTAGTCAATTAAGCTGTAATTGAGATTGTGGGTAAACCAGCTTCAATCCAAGCCTGCATGCCGCCTTGTACAGAAAATATTTTTTCAAAGCCCATACGCTGCAAAGATTGAGTTGCCAAAGCTGAGCGTGCACCTGTACCACAGATCAAATAAATATCTTTTTCAGCTAAATCGGCAAGTGCGCGTTCAACTTCACAGTAATGATTGACAACAGGGTGTTGTGCAATTTTCATTTCGAGCATGCCACGCGGAAAGTTCACAGCACGATCAATTGCACAGGCTTGATGTTCTTCTGGTTCACGTACATCAATCAAAATAATATCAGGATGTTTGCTATACACCTCATAGACATCTTGAACACTCATTTCGGTAATTTGGCTTTTCGCTTCGGTAATCAGTTGATCTGGTGTTTTCATGAAATCACTCACATTTTTTTTGATCCTATATAATATAAACTAATATATTAATTAAGTTTTGATTATTGTTAGCAAATGTGTCTATATGATTTCTCTTTGGAAATAGCCACAGCTAGATAAAATTAGACATGCTATGGTTTAAATCATTTGTTGGAATTTTCAAGTTTTATTTGCTTTGGAGTGTGCAATGTTTAATTTGATGATGTATCTGCCGTGGGGTAAAGTGCCTGAAATAAACGCACAGGATTTGTTACAACAACAGCAAGATGTGCAAATTGTAGATGTACGTACCCGAAAAGAATTTTGTGACAGCCATATTCAAGGTGCGTTGCATTTCCCTTTGAGTCAAATGAATGAATCTAATGTCAAAGCATTATCTTTAGCTCCTACAAAGCCTGTAGTGACTATTTGTCTATCTGCACATCGCAGTATTCCTGCAACCAGAAGATTGGCTAAAATGGGTTATCAGGCATCGCAGTTGCAAGGTGGCATGAAAGCATGGTGGAAACAACAAATGCCATGCGTGTCCTCTCAGGTCAAATAAACAAGTGCATTGAGACTATACTTCAATATGCGCAATGTTGACATTTCTAATGCAGCTGATTGTATAGCTTTGTTAATCTTTGCTTAAAAAATAATATCTTATTTAATTATAAGGTATATACTAGATTTAACACTTTTGTTCGATTGTTCAGGGGACGTAAAATGCCTGCAAGATTTTTTGGAATTTTTCTGGGTTTAATTGCAGCGGTATTAATCATTGGTGGATTATTCATCAATATGATCAGTGGTGAAGCTACCGTCGTAGAATACTGGATTTTATTGTTGCTTCCATGTTTCGGTGTGCCAATTTTATCTGCAGTGTGCCTAAAAGAAATTGATTAAGCACAAAAGTACAAGTTTTCTTTACATTAAAATTGATAGCTGATTGATTCATCGCATTTGATTTTAATGATACAAAAACCCATGAGATCATGGGTTTTTGTTTTTTATAGCAAAAATAGTTGGTCTTGAATCTTTATTTGAATATTTGCAAAGCAGCGTTGCAGAATTGGGCTGTTCAGCAGCCTAGTCATAGTTATATGCTATTAAAATCTAACGACAATATTTAAGCTCAATAACATGCAAGCATTCCATTATCAGGCATTGCCAATCGATGTTCACTTTGGCGTAGGTCATCTGCAAAAAATCCAAGAGATTTTACGTCCTTATGCCTATCAGCGTATTTTAATTATTACTACTGCAGGGCAACAAGCCGCAGGCGAGCGTTTATTGGCACAAATCCAAGACATGGCTGTAGCGGTCTATCCTCATGCGGTGATGCATGTGCCAAAAGAGGTTGCAGATCAGGCCATTCAAGATGTGCAGCGTTTAGGAGTAGATTGCTGTTTGGCATTAGGCGGTGGCTCTGCGATTGGTTTAGCCAAAGCGATTGCCTTAGAAACTCATTTGCCGATTATTGCAATTCCGACCACTTATGCAGGTAGTGAAATGACAGCGGTGTATGGCATCACCGAAAACCAGCTGAAAACCACAGGCAAAGCAGCTCAAGTTTTGCCTAAAGTAGTGATTTATGATCCTGAATTGACACTCAACTTACCCACTGAAATTTCGGCATGTTCGGGCATGAATGCGATGGCACATGCAGTTGAGGCATTATATGCACAGGATAAAAATCCCATTGTAAGTTTAATGGCGCTAGAGGCGATTACTCAACTGGCACAGGCTTTACCTGAAATTGTGCAAGCGCCTCATAATATGCAGGCACGTGAACACGCTTTATATGGTGCATGGTTGGCTGGTGTGTGTTTGGGTTCGGTGGGGATGGCAATTCATCATAAAATTTGCCATAGCTTAGGTGGACGTTATCAGTTGCCACATGCGCAAACCCACGCCATTGTGTTGGCGTATTCAGTGTATTACAACCGACATGCAGATATTGCTGCAATGAATCAACTGGCAGCGGCTTTAAATGTGTCAGATCGGGAACAGTTGGGCTTGGCGATTTATCAGCTTAACCAAGGATTGAATATTCCAATGGCACTTAAAGATTTAGGATTACCCGAAACAGCACCTGCCCAAGTGGCACGTATTATCTGCGATAGTCCATATTATAATCCACGCGAATATGACTATGCCGAATTAGAGGCCTTATTGACCAAAGCTTATTGGGGACAAGCATCAATCTAATACTGCTGAGAAATAGCATGATAGATAAAAAACCGAAGCCACTTAGACTTCGGTTTTTTATTTGCCGTGACGGATTACGGTTTATACAAGCCTAAATCTTGCAAATGTAATCTAAGAATACGTCGCAGTTCCAATACAGCTTCTGGCGTTTCCTGAATGGAATGTCCGCCTTTAATAATTTTTTCTGAAACAGCGCCATCTAAGTGGGCACTGTTGTAATGCACCACATCGTCATTCATTAACAGATGCTCAGTGCTGTCGGTATTATTGCCAATAATACTGTGATATTTAAATCCTTTGACAGGCAAAATATCTTCAGTTAATTCCGTAAATTTGGAATTTTTACTTAAATCACTCGGTCCATTTTGAATGACGCCATGCCCAATTTCTTTGGTTAGATTTTTTAAATCGACTTCATGTTGCTGCAAGGTATCCGCAAACGCGCTTAAAAATGCAGTCGGTAAGCGAATGACTTTACGTGCTGCAAGGGTGAACCAGCGGTCTGCAAACTCTGTACCTTTATGCGGTGCAGCCAAGAATATTGCACGGTTAAAATTGGTGATGGGTTTAAGGCGCAAACGTGCTTGCAACAAAGGATCAGATTTAAAGCGTTCCAGACGTCGGTTTTTAAGCATTTGCATGGCAGGTTGAGTTAAATCAGTATCGCTGACCAACAAACGTGCCAAAATACCACCCATGCTGTGTCCAATTACTACAGCATCTTTTTTGGCTGCAGCAGAAGGACTGACCTGTTTAAAGCCTTGTTGAAGCAAGGCATAAATTTGGAAACGGCTTTCTAAAATTGGCATATTGGTCGAGTAAAACACTTGCCAGACTTGAAAGTTTTCCCGCAATACAGGATCGCCCATAATATCGTTGGTTAAGCGAATCCACGCTTCGGGGCTACTGGCCAAACCATGAATGAGTACAATGACTTTTTTATTCGGATTATACGGCTCAAGTAAGTACAAATGCGGCATACTGAGTCGTTCTTCACGATCAATTAAGGATAAATAAGCCGATTTACCTAAATTATTTTGCGCTAGCCACAAGCCATAAGGTGCAGAAAAGTTAGCTGCAAGCGGGTAGTTCTTTTGTGCAATTTGGGCAGATTCATATTTATACGGATCATAAGCCTTGAGCTTAAAATGCGGCCGATTCAAAATATCTTCAATGGAATTGGCGCTATGTGGTTCTGCAGTGATTGTCGCGGCTAAATAGCGAGCTTGGTGAATATTTGGATTTTTTCCTGCAGGATAATCATATTTTAGCGGATCAATAATATATTTGCTTTTGCTCAGATCATCGTTTGGATTTTCAGGCAATACCACCAGAAATTCAGACCCAAAACCATCACGGCGCGTGACCGAGCGCAAACCCGAAAAGTTCAGGTTATAGGTTGACATCAACTGCTGAATTTTTTGTTGTTTCAGCTGCGGGTAGTACTCAAAATCAATGTCATAAATGCTGTTGCCAACACGAATTTGTTGTTGCAATTCATCGTGTTTATAGCGCAGCGCATAGCTGCTGACCAATTTGGCAATCGCCTGATTATAAAAATCCCGAATTTGGACTTGTCTGTTATCAAAAAGACGGTCTTGCGGCGCACGTTTGGTTTTAAACATGTAGGCGTAACTATAACGAATACTTTGATCGAGCATGTGCAATTGCTGATCTAAACATTGTTCATAATTGGCCTGATGAATTTTTTGTTGTTCTTCCGATCTTTTACTGTTCAGAATACTGATTTTACAGGACGATGAATTTTCCAGTTCAATCGCTTTCGCTAAATATAATTCACTGGCGGTTGAGAGCAGTTGTTCATCCTGAATTTGTGGGATTTGCTTGAGTGCACTCACACATTCTTCAGGTTTTTCGGCACAAATATTGGCTTCACGTCCTGTCATCGACAAGACATTTAAACTGGCTTCACTCAGTTTTTTGCGCGATAAAATACTATCACGTTCATTGGCAATACTAACTTTTAACGCCTGATTTTTAACACTGACCACCTGACAACCAGACAGCAGTGTTGTACTGAGCAATGCAGCAATCACAATTTTATTCATGGAAAGTCTGGCTTAATTTTTAAGATTTTTTTCCATCATACGTTTTTTTAAAGCTTTTTCAATTGCGTAGAAAGCAAAATAGACCGTCGAAACGGTCTATTTTTAGGTATTTTTGTATCGATTTTTTATTAAGTGCGTGGTGCGATCACTTGCCACACATTCCAGCGACCTTGCTTTTCAATTTCAGCAATCAAACGGTCAGCCACTTCGGCTTCTTGCGGGTATTTGATTTTATAGTTTTTCAAAGTTTGTACTGCATTTTTCTTTTGTTCCATGGCAATATAATTGTTTGCCGCAGACAAATAAGCTTCCTGCACACCTGCTTTCATGGCTTTGTCTAAATAAGGAATGGCTTCACGATGACCGCCACCTTCAGACAGACCGAAACCAAACCAGAAATTCGCTTCGGCATCTTCCTGATTAATTTTTAAGATACGCTGCGCATAGTTAAGTGAGCGTGTGGTGTAAACAGAGCCTAAGTCTAGATTACGTGCCATAACACTGGCTTTAAATGCACGCATCAAAATATCAAAAGAGGCATTTTCATTGGCTGCCAAAGTGTCTAATTGTTGAGTCAATTCTTTGAGCTTTGCCTCGAAACCACGACGTTCCTGACGTTCGCTAAAACGTGGTGGATAGTGACGTGCTTTGCCTTCGACCAATTGTAAGAAGTCATCAATTTCGGTGATGTCAATTTCGTTTTCACCTGCCAAAACTGCAAACTTCAAGCTACGGGCATTGTTATTGACCGTAGGTACAATCAATTTGTTTTGATCTAAGGTAATGCTTTTGCTTGGATCATTTGGGTTAGTAACCACCATTTTAGTCACAGGCTGTGCTGCTGCTTTTTGTAGGTTAATTTCAAATGGTGGTGGGGCATCATAATTAAATGGATTTAAGGCATAGAATGGTGCACTTAATTCAGGTTCGGTAAATACGATAGGTGGTTTTACTTCTTGTTTTGGTGGTGCAACACAGGCGCTAACGAGCGTTGCGGCTAGAATACTGAGTGCCAAAGGCTTAAGGGTCATGGTGTTCTTCCGTTCAATTTATTTTAAAAGTGAGAGGTGATTGTGTCGGATTAAAATATTGCATGTCGGTCAGTCTAAGAAATCTGTTCCGAACATGCAATACAATTGAGGGGGCTTAGTTACACAGTGATACGAAGTTTTTTTAAGTATGTAGGATTGATCAAATAAACAGCCCTATTTACTTTGTGCTTCACACTCACGTCTAACATCTTCAATTATTTTTAATTCTTCTGCACTATAAGGTTGTTCATTTTGCTGTGGGTTTTTAAAGCTTGGGTCAAGTAAAGAGAGACGCTGACATAATAAATTCATACGTTTTTCATTTTGTTCCAAGCGATCTAGTAATACTCGCATGCCGTCCAATACTGGGTCAGATTGGTCCTGCGTTGCTGCATAAGGTTGGAAACCAATACTGGCAGCATAATCACGACGACGTGCTTCCTGATCATCGGCAGGTTTATTTTTCATAATAAAGCGCGCAGGGTTACCCACAGCAGTTGCGCCTTCAGGTACTTCTTTGGTCACAACCGCATTAGAGCCAACTTTGGCATTTTTATGTACGGTGAATGGGCCTAGAATTTTCGCGCCTGCACCGACTACTACGCCATCTTCCAAAGTTGGATGACGTTTGCCTTTATTCCACGTTGTGCCGCCTAAAGTCACGCCATGATATAAGGTGACATCATCACCAATTTCAGCAGTTTCACCAATCACCACGCCCATGCCATGGTCAATAAAAAAGCGACGACCAATTTTTGCACCGGGATGAATTTCAATTCCTGTAGCAAAACGGCTAAATGACGAGAGTAGACGTGCCGACCCCTTGCAGTCTTTGTTCCATAATTCATGCGCCACACGATGCATAATTAAAGCGTGAATTCCTGGATAAGTGGTCAAGACTTCAAGTGTATTTCGAGCAGCAGGATCGCGCGCGAAGACAGCTTGAATGTCTTCTTTGAGCTGTTTAAGCATTAGTTTGATCCTCGTCCTGTGTTGATGTAGATTTTTTCCATGAACCGTTATTCATTGCTTGTACGCGGCTAAAAATACCGCGAAGTAAATGGTATTCCATACGATCTAATTGTATACGTCCGAAAAGCCGACGCAAGCGCAAAGGCAATAATCGTGGATTTTTTGGATCCATAAATTCAATTTCTGCCAGCATTTTTTCTAAATGTGGATAGAACTGTTGCATTTGTTCATGGTTGACCAAAGGTTCATCCCATTGCATCGCTTCAGAATCTGTCACTTGCATCGTCGCTGCAGGATCGGCAATTTTTCCGACAATATCGATGGCAGCCATACGCATTTCATAGCAAATCACTTGAATGGCTTGAGCAACATTGAGCACACCATATTCTTCATTGACAGGAATCGTCACGTGATAATTCGCCAAAGCCAGCTCTTCATTGGTTAAACCACGATCTTCACGTCCAAAAATAATGGCAACATTTTGCCCATGCTGTGCCACAGCATTTAACGACTTTTCTGCCGCAGGGCGTGCATCTAAGAGTGGCCATGGAATAGTACGACTACGTGCACTGGTGCCAAAGACCAAATGGCAGTCGGCAATTGCATCTTCGAGCTGTTCAACCACTTCAATCTGTTCAATTAAATCGGTTGCACCTGCCGCCAAAGCATCAATATCTGGATGCGGATAGGTTTTTGGATCAACCAAAACCAATTTACATAGCCCCATGGTTTTCATGGCGCGTAAGGCGCTACCGATGTTGGCAGGCAGGGTGGTATTCACCATGACAATACGCACGTGGGAGAGGTGTGCGGCAACAGCTGCATTGTCGGTTTGACTCATAACAAATCCAGATGGGTTAAATTTTTAATTAAGAATATTGATCAACTTCGGTATGGTATAAATCCATAGCATCATCCATGCTCATATCAGCAGGTGGTGGAGCAATCGATGCAGGTTTCGCCACATCGACAGCTTTCGCGGCTTTGGATTTCACTTGATATTCGATATGCAGGCTTTCTTTACCAAAATAGTCACGCAATTTGACCAAGGCTTCATCTAAGGGTGCGATTTTCCACTGAATGCCCAAATGTAATTCTGCAGTGGCATAAGCATAGTCAAGGTGCAATAAAACAGGAATATGCGTGCATAAATCCACATTACAATAAGGCAGCAACATATTTTGTAAGTCTTGACTCAAGGTCTTGCTTAAATGTTCTGCATGCAAGTGAATTTGAATACTATTGGCGCGTTTTTGACGAATTTCATTCAAGCTAAACGCTTTGGTTAAGCGTCCCATTGGGCGGTCAAAACCTTCACGTTCGTAAATTTCGCCTTCAATCACCACCACTTTTTCAGTTTGTACAATATCTTTAAAGCGTTGGAAGCGCTCATGGTTGGCAGATACTTCAATACGTGCCGTACCATCATCTAAAGTGACCACCATCCGATTTGGGAAGTTGGCGACATCCACCACCAAGCCTGCAAAGACGGTGGTCACGCCACGACGGGTTGGCGTCAGTTCATTAATTTTACTTGGAATAAAGGCTTTTAATTCATTGCGATAGACATCAATCGGGTGACCAGTGAGGTAAAGTCCAAGTGTGTCTTTTTCACCTTTAAGTCGGACTTCATCTGACCATGGTTTTACAGGTTTGGCAGGCTTACGTTGTACTTCTTCAACTTCACCAAATAAATCCATGATGCCTGTTTCACGGTTGGAACGTGCTTGTTCCGCCGCTTGTACCGCTTCTGGCAATTGTGCCATTAAACTTGAGCGTTCGATGCCTAAACAGTCTAATGCACCCGCACGAATTAAGGCTTCAAGGGTTCGTTTGTTGATTTTTTTCAAATCAATACGATGACAGAAGTCAAATAAATCGCGGTATGGACCTTCTTTTTGGCGAGAATCAATCACCGATTGCATGGCTTGTTCGCCCACGCCTTTAATTGCGCCAAGTCCGTAGACAATGGTGCGTTCATCGCTGGCGTGGAAATGATACAAAGACATATTTACCGAAGGTGGTAAAACTTCCAGACCATTGTGGCGACAGTCATCAATCAGGAACACCACGTTATCGGTGTTTTGCATTTCCGACGACATGACCGCAGCCAAGAATTCGGCAGGGTAATGTGCTTTCAGCCATGCCGTCTGATAGGCAACGAGGGCATAAGCAGCCGCGTGGGATTTGTTAAAACCGTAGCCTGCGAACTTTTCCATATAGTCGAAAATATGGTTGGCTGTGGCGGCATCAATGTCTTTTTTCGCAGCACCTTCAATAAAGATTTGGCGCTGTTTCACCATTTCTTCAGGTTTTTTCTTACCCATAGCACGACGTAGTAAGTCCGCACCACCGAGGGTATAGCCTGCACAATACTGTGCCGCCTGCATTACCTGTTCCTGATAAACCATAATGCCGTAGGTTGGTTCAAGCACACCTTCTAGCAAAGGATGCAGATACTCAAACTCGCCACCGTGCATACGGTGAATAAAGTCTGGAATGAGATCCATCGGGCCAGGACGATACAAGGACACGAAGGCAATAATTTCCTCAAATTTGCTTGGGCGTGCTTCTTTCAGCATCTTTTTCATGCCCACGGATTCAAACTGGAATACCGCTGTGGTGTTGGCATTGGCAAAGACTAAATAGGCGTCTTTATCGTCCAATGGAATATGGGCAATATCTAGCGGTGTATCGGCTTGGATGCGTTTATTGATATTTTGTACTGCATCTTCAATAACCGTCAGGTTACGTAAACCCAAGAAGTCAAATTTGACCAAACCTGCCGATTCAACATCGTCTTTATCGTATTGTGCAACACGGGCGGTTCCATCAGCATCGCACATAACCGCAGAAAAGTCGGTGATTTTGGTTGGTGCAATGACCACACCACCTGCGTGTTTGCCTGTGTTGCGGGTAATGCCTTCAAGTTTTAAAGCCATTTCCCAAATTTCTGAAGCATCGTCATAGTCTGGGTTAGATGGATTGGTCACCACATCTTTCAGCTGTGGTTCGGCTTCAATTGATTCTTCCAAACTAAGCCCTAAAGGTTTAGTTGGAATCAGTTTAGAAATACGGTCTGCCAAACCATAAGACTTGCCCAAAACCCGTGCGACATCTCGAATCGCACCTTTGGCGGCCATAGTACCGAAAGTGGCAATTTGTGATACCGCATCACGTCCATAGGTGCGTGCCACATAATCAATGACTTTATCGCGTCCTGCAATACAGAAATCGACGTCAAAGTCGGGCATGGATACACGTTCTGGGTTTAAGAAACGCTCAAAGAGTAGTTCATAACGCAATGGGTCTAAGTCGGTAATTTTTAAGCTATAGGCGACCAATGAACCCGCGCCCGAACCACGACCCGGCCCAACAGGTACACCATTATTTTTAGACCATTGAATAAAGTCCATGACGATGAGGAAGTAACCCGGGAAGCCCATCGAATTAATAATATTAATTTCGTATTCAATTCGCTCATCATAAGGTTTGCGAATCTCTGCCCAGTCTTCATCGCGCTGCGCGACAGGATAGAGCACATTTAGACGTTCTTCTAAACCTTGTTTGGATAGGTGTGCGAAGTAGGTATCAATGGTGTGTCCTTCTGGAATTGGATAATCTGGAAGGAAATATTTACCCAATTGCAGCGTGACGTTACAGCGTTTGGCAATGTGATAGCTGTTTTCAATAGCACTTGGAATGTCGGAAAATAATTCCGTCATTTCTACAGCGGTTTTAAAATATTGCTCAGGACTGTAAGTTTTAGGACGACGGTTATCTCCTAAAACATAACCTTCGGCAATGCAGACTCGCGCTTCATGCGCTTCATAATCTTCACGGCGGACAAAGTGCACATCATTATGTGCCACCACACCAATATTATATTTTTTAGCTAATTTAACTGCTTCGGCAATAAAAGCATCTTCATCGGGACGATCTGTACGGGTCAGTGCCAAATAAACCCGATTACCAAATTTTTCGATCCATTCTTCCAGCAACGGTTCGGCTTTTTGCGGATTGGACGTGATCAGCATTTTGCCGACATCACTTTGAATGCCGAGTAACAGAATTAGGTCATCGGCTTGTTCTAAAATCCATGCTTTATTGACGCAAGGGATGTTGAGTTGCTGACCTCCAATATAGCCACGCGACACCAATTCGGTCAGGTTACGCCAGCCGTGATTGTTCATCGACAATAAAGTCACGCGATGATCGGCATCATTTAAACGCAGCACTGAACCTAAAATTGGTTTGATGCCTTGCCCCAAACATTTGCCATAAAATTTTACGGCAGCGTGTAGGTTAGAGAGATCGGTCAATGCCAAAGCAGGCATTTCTTCATTGACTGCAGCTTGAATCAAGTCAGGTATGCGTACAATCGACTCGGTAATCGAAAATTCTGTATGTATACCTAAATGAACAAAGCGCATGAATCAGTCCCTTAAAAAATCACGGGTTAGTTTAGCATGCTCTGCTCAAGACAAAACATGCTGCAAAGTTTTTCCTACGGTTTTCGATGATCTTGACCGTATATCAAAATTTCAGTTTTTTGGATGTTGATATGGCGTGAATCACGTATGCATGGAGAAGGAGTGTGGTTTTAACCCCTTACACACTCATACGAGTAGCAAGGAGTTAAATGGTGAATCTATTTCTGATGTGTAGATGAAAGATTTATCTGAGTTTAGATAACCAATCGCCTAAACTTTGCACCAATTGCACTAAAATTAATAAGACCACCACGGTTAGCATCACGACACTACTATCAAAGCGTTGATAACCATAAGAAATAGCAAGGTCACCAATGCCGCCTGCACCGACTGCGCCTGCCATAGCAGTTGCGCCAATTAAGCTAATGGTGGCTGTGGTTAGGTTCAAAATGAGTGAGCTACGTGCTTCAGGTAAAATAAATTTGAAGATAATCTGTAAGGGTGTAGCACCCATTGCCTGTGCAGATTCGACAATCCCTTCATTGACTTCAAGCAGTGAAGTTTCTACCAAACGACCAATATACGGGCCGACATAAATGGTCAGTGGAACAATGGCTGCCCAAGTTCCGATGGATGTACCCACTAACAATTTAGTCAGCGGAATCACCGCAATCAATAAAATAATAAAGGGTAGGGAGCGTAGTGCGTTTACAATCGGGTTAAGCCCGTGATAAATCACACGGTTTGGCAAAATACCTGTCGGACGAGTCACTACAAGGGTAATGCCCTGAATAAAGCCCCAGATACAACCAAACAACATGGCAAAGAACACCATGTGAAAGGTCTCTTGTAAGGCTGTAACAAACTGGTCAATAGATAAAGAGCTTTTCCAGAAAGGCGCAGTTACTGAGGTCAGCCACTGTACAATTAAATCTCTCATGCTTGTACTCCTGACTGTTCAACTTCAACACCATTGGCTTGCAGAAATTCAAGTGCTTGTTGAATGACGCTTGCATCACCGAGCAATTGTATAAACATTTGCCCAATCACAGCGCCATCAATTTCGGTCATATTGGCAAATAAAATATTCAGGCTGATATCAAACTGTTTAATGACGGCTTGAATTACGGTTTCCTGAGCTGATTTACCTAAAAACTTCAGACAATAAATGCTGTGCTGATTTTGATTTTCCAGATTATTCAAAATATTGATAGGCAATTGCTGCTGCAACACGGTTTGAATAAAGCTTTTGGTGGTCGGATGTTGCGGTTGACTAAATATTTCTAGGGTTGAACCTGTTTCAATGACTTTGCCTTGTTCCATCACCGCCACATAATCACAAACCGATTCAATCACATCCATTTCATGTGTGACCATTACAATGGTAATGCCTTGTTCGCGGTTAATTTTTTTCAGTAATTCCAGCACAGATTTGGTGGTTTGTGGATCAAGTGCTGAAGTTGCTTCATCGCAGAGTAAAATTTTAGGATGATTGGCTAGCGCACGCGCAATACCGACACGTTGTTTTTGTCCGCCTGAAAGTTCATCAGGGTAGGCGTCTTTTTTATGTTTTAAATCAATAAACTCAAGTAATTCATTTAAACGCTTTTCGCGTTCGGCTTTGTTCCAGCCTAACAGTTTCATCGGCATTTCAATATTGGCAGCCACAGTTTTGGTCTGCAATAAATTGAAGTGCTGAAAAATCATTCCAATATGGGCACGTTCTTGACGTAATTCGCGGGCATTGAGTGCAGTAAAATCTTTTTGATGAATGATGACTTGCCCAGCATTTGGACGCTCCAACAAATTGATCAAGCGGATTAACGTACTTTTACCTGCACCACTATAGCCAATAATGCCAAAAATACTACCTGTTGGAATTTGTAGGTTAATTTGATCCAACGCACGCAGTGTTTGACCTTTGAGCTGATAGTGCTTTGAAATGTTTTTAAATTCAATCATATCGTCAAGAAATGTCCATAAATGAAAAAACAGGCAAAGTTCGCTTTGCCTGTTTTGTTTAACGCATTATATTACTATTTTGCTGCTTCAGTGAAATAGCTGACAGGTTTATTTACCGCAACTTTTGTTCCGCCAAAGTGCTGATCAATATACTGCTTCACTGCTTCGGTATGATACAACGCACCTACTTTTTGCAAGATTGGGGCATTTTGACGATCTGCAGCAGTCGCGAGAATATTGACATTCATTTTTGTGCTTTGGTCAATTGGTTCGTAATAAATTGAATCTTTCAGTACGTTCAAACCACCTTCCATAGCAAGGGTGTTGCCCAAGACAATTGCATCGACTTCATCTTTTACACGTACAGCCGTTGCCATTTGAATTGGTTTGATTTGAATTTGCTTAGCATTTTCTACGATGTCTGCAGGCGTGCCTTGAACATTGTCAAAACCATCTTTCAGTTTAACCAAACCAGCCGATTGAAGTAATAACAGTGCACGTGATTCATTGGCACCATCATTTGGAATAGCAATGGTTGCACCTGTTTTGAACTCATCCAACTTTTTCACTTTGCTTGAGTAAATACCCATTGGCTCTAAGTAAGTTGTCGCTACTGGTGCAATTTGATCTTTATTGTTGGCATTAAATGCCACCATATAGGCATAAGATTGGAATGCGTTAAGATCAATTTCTTTATTTGCTACCGCCGTGTTCATTGACACGTAATCGGTGAAGTTTTTCACTTCAAGTTGAATACCTGCTGCTTTGGTTTCAGGTAAGTCGGCAATAAAACGCCAAATATCTGCATCTGAACCAGTCGATGCCATAGTGACAGTGTGTAGAGCAGAAGAATCTTTTTGTGCCGCGTCAGTCGCAGGCGCTTCTTGTTTGCCACAGCCAGCCAAGCCAACTGAAAGACCAAGTACAAGACCAAGGAGCTTTTTCATGAATATATCCCGAGCAAGTTTAAGCCGTGCCTAAAGTTGCCAATGATTGAGAAGAATCAAATCAGCACGATGGATGGAATCGCATGATGATGATTTTGTATGTTTCTCAAATATGTTGTAGGTATTGTTTGAGTACTGAAAAAGTCAGCCCACAGCTCAATCAATAATTTTGAGATGGATGGGCAATTCACTTTTTCAAAAGATGCACCATCATAACAATAAAAAATAATTCTATATAGTGCTGTGTATGTTATGCATATCACTGTTTTTACAACAGAAAGCGAATAAGTCAAAATAAGTTCTTATAAATAAATATATTCTGTAAAGATTAAGGATTTGAACAAGTGTTTAAATATTTAGGTGCTTTAAAATTTATTCTGCAATCGATAGTAAAAAACGAGATATGAAATTGTCGGTATGAAATCGGCTTAGTTACAAGAATCAGAACATGGCTGTAAATACATAAAAGAAGTTATGAATGATTTTTCCAACGATAATATATCGCCCATATATAAGGCAAACAGAGTAACAATGAACCTATCCCTATAAAAACATAAGCCAAATATATTAATCCTGCAAAAATAAAAAGTATTTGCAATGTAAACTCAACGAATATTGAAATTAAAAATTCTTTGAAGCTTTTTATTTTTTGCATGTTTATTGATCTAAAGTATTTTATAAACGTAGATCATCACAATGTACATGGGTTACAACCTGATAAACAAAAAGCTCGTACAGTGACGAGCTTTTTTATGGACTTAAATTTTTAGGCTAAACTAAAAATTTTAAGCATTTTCACGAGCAATGGCACGATAGCCAATATCTTTACGATATTGCACACCATCAAAGGTAACTTTTTCGCACAGTTCAAGGGCTTTAGCTTGCGCTTCGCCAATGGTATTACCGAGCGCAGTTACACACAGTACACGACCACCATTGGTCACAATCTCACCATCGGCATTGCTTGCTGTACCTGCGTGGAATACTTTCGCATCTGCCATTTGTGTTTCTAAACCAGAAATCACATCACCTTTGCCTGAAGTTTCAGGGTAACCCGCAGTCGCCAATACAATCCCGACAGTTTTGCGTTCATCCCAGTCTGCTTCGGCAGGTAAGTTGCCAGCAATACCTGCTTCAACCAAATCTACCAAAGATGACTTTAAGCGCATCATAATTGGTTGTGTTTCTGGGTCACCAAAACGGCAGTTAAACTCGATCACTTTTGGTTGACCTTTGTCGTCAATCATTAAGCCTGCGTATAAGAAACCTGTATAAACATGACCGTCTTTTTTCATACCTTCAACAGTAGGACGCATCACTTCATTCATGGTTTTTTCAAATACGTCTGCAGTCACGACAGGGGCAGGAGAGTATGCACCCATACCACCAGTATTTGGACCTTGGTCGCCTTCAAAAATACGCTTGTGGTCTTGTGAAGTTGCCATAGGAAGGATGTTGTCGCCATCAATCATACAAATGAAAGACGCTTCTTCACCATCCAAGAACTGCTCGATCACAACACGTGAACCTGCATCACCAAACTTGTTGCCTGCCAACATGTCGTCAATGGCATCAAAAGCTTCTTGATTGGTCATCGCCACGATCACGCCTTTACCTGCTGCAAGGCCATCGGCCTTGATGACAATTGGCGCACCGTTTTGTTCTACATAAGCTTTGGCAGCATCTACTTCGGTGAATACGTCATAGAATGCAGTTGGAATGTTATGACGTTTTAGGAAGTGTTTAGCAAAGGCTTTAGAACCTTCAAGTTGTGCCGCAAATTGAGTTGGACCCCAAATTTTTAAGCCTGCTTCACGGCAAGCGTCCACTACACCATTTACCAATGGCGCTTCAGGGCCAACAATAATTAAATCTACTGCATTATTTTTGGCAAATTCGATAATGGCAGGGTTATTTTGAATGTCTAACGCCACATTTTCGCATTTGTTTTCAGTTGCAGTCCCTGCGTTGCCAGGGGCAACAAAGACTTTAGCAACTTTTTCATCTTGTGCGATTTTCCATGCCAATGCATGTTCACGACCGCCACTACCTAAAACTAAAATGTTCATTTATTAAAATCCTTAAAAATTAATCCCCCTTGTATAAGGGGAACTCCCATCCTTCTACAATAATATAGAAAACCCTCCTTTATAAATAAAGGAGGGCTAGGGAGGATCGTCTAAAAATTAGTGACGGAAATGACGCATACCTGTGAATACCATTGCGATACCAGCTTCATCTGCTGCTGCAATAGTTTCTTCGTCACGCATTGAACCACCTGGTTGAATGATGCATTTGATACCCGCTTTAGCAGCGTTATCAATACCATCACGGAATGGGAAGAACGCATCAGATGCCATAACAGCACCTTCAACCACTAAACCTGCATGTTCTGCTTTAATTGCAGCAATACGTGCAGAGTTTACACGGCTCATTTGACCTGCGCCTACACCAATTGTTTGACGGTTTTTCGCATAAACAATTGCATTTGATTTCACGTATTTTGCAACTTTCCAAGCAAAGATCATGTCATCAATTTCTTGTTCAGTTGGCGCACGTTTGGTCACGACTTTTAAGTCATCTTTAGTGATCATGCCCAAGTCTTGGTCTTGAACCAATAAACCGCCGTTAACACGTTTGTAATCCATTTGCGGTGCACGAGCATCAATTGCAGGAAGCTCACCACAAACAAGTACACGTACGTTTTTCTTCGCGCCAGTCACTTCAAGTACGCCATCTGCAATACTTGGCGCAATGATGACTTCAACGAATTGACGGTCTACAATCGCTTGTGCAGTTGCAACATCTAACTCACGGTTAAATGCAATGATGCCACCAAAAGCAGATTCTGGATCCGTAGCATAAGCAAGATCATAAGCAGCTTGAATACCCTCTAAAGACACAGCAACACCACATGGGTTTGCGTGTTTTACGATTACACAAGCAGGTTTTGCAAATGATTTCACACATTCAAGTGCAGCATCAGTATCTGCAATGTTGTTATACGATAATTCTTTGCCTTGTAACTGTTTTGCAGTTGAAACAGAAGCTTCAGTTGCAGCAGGGTCTACATAGAATGCGGCAGACTGATGTGGGTTTTCACCGTAACGCAAATCTTGAGCTTTGTTTAATTGCGTGTTGAACGTACGTGCAAACTGATCTGCAGTGCCTTCTTCTTTACCTAAACGTGCACCCAAGTAAGATGCGATCATGCCATCATATTGTGCAGTGTGTTCAAACGCTTTAACGGCTAAATCAAAACGAGTTTCGTAAGATAAAGCACCGCTGTTTTTCATTTCTGTAATGACAGTCGCATAGTCAGATGCATTAACCACAATACCCACAGATGCATGGTTTTTCGCTGCAGCACGAACCATAGTTGGACCACCAATGTCAATGTTCTCAATTGCATCAGCAAGTGAACAGTTTGGTTTAGCAACCGTTGCTGCAAATGGGTAAAGGTTAACAACAACGAGGTCGATGGCATCAATATTGTGTTCTGCCATAACCGCTTCGTCTAGACCACGACGAGCCAAAATACCACCATGAATTTTTGGGTGTAACGTTTTTACACGACCATCCATCATTTCTGGGAAACCAGTATGCTCTGACACTTCTACAACAGCAATGTTGTTGTCTTTAAGCAACTTATAAGTACCGCCAGTAGATAAAATTTCTACCCCAAGTGCAGCAAGGTCTTGTGCAAATTCAACAATGCCTGTTTTGTCAGAAACAGAGATTAAAGCGCGTTTAATAGTCATGATCTTCGTCACAGTTTTCAATTACAGATTAAAACAAAGTAGCAAAATGCAGGTAAAAAAAATGCCTGCGGAGGCCGCAAGCATTTTATCACTTATTCACTCATTAAACCGTGAGCTTTTAACTTTTTACGTAAAGTACCACGGTTTAGTCCAAGAATTTCAGCAGCGCGTGTTTGGTTACCGCGAGTGTATTCAAGAACAACAGATAAAAGAGGTTTCTCCATTTCTGCTAACACCATGTCATACACTTGTGAAGGTTGTTCACCTTGTAGTTGTGCAAAATAATGGCGAACTGCGCGATCTACGTGAATACGTAAAGCAACATCAGATTGTGCAGTAAAAATAGGAGATTTGCTATTCATGCGAATTAATCCGAAAATCAGATATCACTGGGATAAAGTGATATATCAATGTGGTCTATAAATTAAATGAACTCCGTTTTAGATCCTAAAACGGGAAGTTCTAAAACTGGAACATTTAGCTTGCCACAACTCTAGGCATTGGTCGAAATTTAAGCGTAACAATACATTAATAATTGTTACAGACCAAAATCAAAACAAAAAATCTACTCTGTACGCGATATATAAAAATAAAGCGCATTAGACAGATCTATATTTGTTGTGAATCTTGCGAGGAGTTTGCAGCACAAAGCTTTCGTGGCGCGTATGATACCATTGTATGAGAAAAAGTGAGCAAGAAAACTGCAATTTTTTTAATTTTTTCGCTATTTTTTCACTATTTTTTTGTGAATTAAGGCTTGATAATTTCTAAAGTATAGGCATCGAAGTCGTTTCGTGATATTGGAACTAAAATGTCAAACTTAAATGGACTGTTTTTAGGAATACGTTGAATGCTCGAAAGACTTTCGACCAAATACTCCTGTGGGGAATAGATGTAAGTCGATAATGTTTGTTGTTTTTCTTTTAAAGTGACTTTGATATTAGGCAAAGCCAAGCTTTTATCATAGTAATTGATCAGCTCACCCGTAAATTGTGTATTCATACGATCTACACGTTTAACCTTCACGCGATTTGCTGAAATTAAGCTATAGCGTTCTTCTAAACTGCTACAGTTAAAAAATTGACAGACTTGGGTAAACACAGAATTCAGTGCAGGGCTGCTGTTTAAAAACTTTGGGTTAAACCACAAAATTTGGAAGATCAACAAGCCAATCAATAAAAGATTAATAATTCCCCAAAGTAAGTAGTAACCATTGCCATGCTTTTTTTCACTTTCAAGATCAGGCGCAGACAACTTCATGGCAGGAATGTTGCCAATCGGTTCAGTACTGAAATAATTGAGGTTATTCAGATAGGTTTTCAGATCAATATTGGAATGTTCAACTTTACGCTGAAAAATATCTAAAATATGTTGCGGTTGCGCAAGTTCAGCAGTTGCCTGCATAAAACTGCGGTTTTGAATGTGATGTAATTGTGATGTGACTGAGTTTTTATTTTGAGGAAAGGCAAATACCAAATGCGAAAGAGCATTAAAGGTATTGTCGCATTTAGGACAACAAACCATCCCTTGCGCAACGGTCAGCTGCGCAACGGATACTTTATAAACAGTTTGGCATTCAGGGCACTTGGTTTGCTTGTCACTCATAACTCAAAAATTACAGTTAGTGGGGATGGCGTTTCCCAGAAATTCGACACCAGTTTTCTTCACGTTTTTCGACTTGTACTATATCAAAAAATTCAGAATAAACACTAGAAACTTCAGCAACTTGCTCTTCAATTACACCTGCAAGTGCGAACTCGCCCTCAGATTTAATTAAAGTTGCAAACTCTGGCGCAAGCATCATCAATGGGCCTGCCAAAATATTGGCAACTAAAATGTCTGCTTTTTCATTACCGATGGTTTCATTGAACTCTTCTGGAAGTCCCACATATAAGTTTTTAAGTACACCGTTGAGTTCTGCATTTTGTTTGGTCGCTAAAACTGCTTGCGGGTCAATATCAGTCGCATAGACTTTTTTTGCACCGAGCAACAAAGCCGCTACTCCTAAAATACCTGAACCACAACCGTAGTCGATCACGACTTTATCTTTTACATTGGTTTTACCTAACCATTGCAGGCACAGGAACGTACTGGCATGGTTACCTGTACCAAAAGCCAAACCTGGGTCAAGTTTAATATTGACTGCATCTGCCTCAGGTGGTTCTAACCATTCAGGTACAATCCATAATTTCTCTGCAATCTGGATTGGCTCGTAGTAATCCATCCATGAGCGTTCCCAAACCTGATCTTCCAAAAATTCACTGCGTAAAGGGGCATCTGGCATTTGCGCACGAATAAAGGTTTCTAAGGCTGCAACATCAATTTCTTCACCTTCGTCTTGTGCATAAATACCTGTCACAATGACTTTGTTCCAAAGTGGTGTTTCACCTGGCAGTGGCTCAAGTAAGTCCTGATTTTCCGCATCATCTAAGGTTACGCTGACTGCACCCAATGAACTGAGCAGGGTTTCAGTAAAATCGACTTGCGCTTGATCAACAGTAATATGTATTTGTAACCACTTCACGGAGATAACCTAAAATTTAATGCGAAAGCGCTATTGTAACTGAACTGCTGCAGACGCTGTTATTTTTTATTCGGATTGCGAAAGGGAAAACTCTATACGATTGGAAGTTTCAAATTCGCTTTATGCTTATAGTCGAATAATGTGACAAAAATATAACTCTAAAAAATATAAGTTAAGAATTTGTTTGAACCATCATCGCTCAATCATCCCCAAAACAGTCAAATTGCTGGATTGGGGATGATTGAGAGACTTGTTTAGGATGCAGATTGCTCCGATGCAGGTGTCGGCACAAATTTATTTAGTAATGTGCCTAAAATTGCGGCAAAAATATACATGAAAATAGAATAAACCGCAGCAGGCATGGCAATGGTTGAGCTTGACATAACGGTTAGGGCGATAGTCATTGCAAGGGTACTGTTGTGAATGCCAATTTCAAAGGCGCAGGCTCGGGCTTGTTGGCTATTTACGCCAAAGAAACGCGGGACAAAATAACCAATCAATAAACTGCAGGCACAGAACAGGGCAGTGGCAAGTCCTACATCTGCCAAATAAAGCATGATGTTGTTTCGCTCTTTGGCAATTGCGCCAATAATAATCACAATTAGAAAAACCACAGCAAAAATACGCACAGGTTTGTTTAAGCGGTCTGCCGTTTGAGGGCTAAAATGGCGTACTAACATCCCTAAAGTGACAGGGATAATAATAATTAAAAACACCTGCAATACTTTGGCAAATTGTAAGCCAACTTGTTGCCCATCCTGAATAAAATGCTGAATGGCAAAGTTGACAATCAGGGGCAAGGTAAATGCTGCAATCACGGAATTCACGGCAGTGAGGGTGATGTTTAGTGCAATATCACCTTTATATAAGTAGCTAAATAAGTTGGCTGTTGGCCCACCTGGAGATGCTGCTAGTAGCATGAGTCCGACTGCAAGCAGTGGTGGTAAATTCAGCAGTTTACAAATAAAGAATGCAATTGCTGTCAGGACGACCAATTGACAAAATAAAGCAATAAACACTGCTTTGGGGTGTTTGCTCACCCGTTTAAAGTCGTTAGGAGTGAGTTCTAAGCCAAGTCCAGCCATGACCACGGCCAAAGCCAGCGGCAAAAATATTGTGATTAATCCTGAATCCATAAACACTCCTTTGTTTTTACATCTACAATAATTTATTTGATATTTAACTGTTTGTTTAATATGTAGTTAATTTTGCTCACGTTTTAAATTGTATTTTTATTGTGGTTTAAACTCTGCTCCTGTTTGTGTTGATGGGCAAGTTTGGCCGATTGTCTAGCTAACATACTCCCTAAAATAAAGCTGAACATATACATAAAAATGGTGTAAATCGCAGAAGGAATGGCAATTTCAGTGCTTTGCAAAACCGATAGCGCAACGGTTAAAGAAACAGCAGTGTTATGAATGCCAATTTCAAAACAACAAGAGCGTGCTTGTTGATCAGGCACACCCGCCAAATACGGCACAAGATAACCAATAAGTAAACTTAAAAAGCAAAAAAGCGCTGTGGCGATACCAATCGCACTGAAATAGTCAAAGACATTGGCGCGTTCGCGGAAAAGCGCATAAAAGAATAAAGCGAAAATGAAATAAATGGACATCAAACGCATAGGTTTGCCCAACTGTAATGCAATTTGTGGCATTGCATTACGCACCGCCATTCCTACACAAACAGGCACAATAATCAGTAAAAAAACCTGTGCCATTTTTTCAATTGGCATGCCAATTTGTTGTTGATCGGTCATAAAATACAGAAAAGACAAATTAACAATAAAAGGCAGCGTAAAGGTCGCCATCACAGAGTTCATTGCGGTTAGGGTAATATTTAGGGCAACGTCACCTTTATAAACATAGCTAAATAAGTTCGCAGTAGGCCCCCCTGGTGAGGCAGCAAGCAGCATTAAGCCAATTGCCAAGAGCGGTGGCAATTCTAAAAATAAACAAATTGAAAATGCTAAAACAGGCAAAATGACCAATTGTGAAAAAAGCGTTAAAAAAATGACTTTAGGAAATTGATTGACCCGAATAAAGTCTTTAGGCGTGAGTTGTAAGCCTAAGCCCATCATCATCACAGCTAAGGTCAGTGGTAGAAAAAAGGTAAAAAAGCCTGAATCCATAGCACATCCTTTATTTTTTTCTTATGGGTATAATTTTCCCTCTCTTTGCAGTGTAATTGTTTTTTGAGCTTGTGCAATAAACAAAGCAGTCACTTCTTATAAATGACTGCTTTGGTGTTATTTTCATGCTTTCAGTTTGAATGAATACCCGATCTGTTCATGAAAATATAGATTAACTGATTGATCACATTGCAGCAGGGCGTGGTGGCGTAAAGCCTAAGGCACATTTGCCTTTTAACTCAGTACCATTGACTGTAATGACGGTGCTTTGCGCATCTGCCATACAAGAACGGTATAATTCAGGCTCATTGCCTTGTAATTGCACTGCTTTAGATGAACTAAAGAATTGTGGTTCACAGGTACCATTCCAGATAATCCCACGATAAGCAAAGCTTACAGGTGCGCCCTGAGTTTTACCTTTACAGACTTGCTGGAATTTTTGCGCGTTATAGACGGTTTCTACTTTATCATTTGCCTGCACTGCAAATGGACTGAAAAATAAGCCACAAAGCATAGAGGACAGCAAAATTTTCTTATTCATGATGTTTCCCTTTGTTTCTCATATCTGTGTTATTAGGATAAAAAATAGACAAATTAAAACAACGGTGATCTGGTTAATTTTTAGGTCTAAATGTTTTTATGTACAGTAAAAATGCAAATTTGGATTACAAAATATTAATTTTGTAGCGCGGTTAAGCCAATAAAATCGACTGAATCTGTCAACTTATGCCACAAGTTTTGCTATAATATTCCGTCTTTATTTTTTATCTCTCATTGACCATTATGCACTATCCTAAAGTTTACGATGTCATTGTTATTGGTGGCGGTCACGCAGGCACCGAAGCGGCGCTTGCAGCAGCACGTATGGGTCGTCAAACCTTACTCTTAACTCATAACATTGAGACTTTAGGGCAGATGAGCTGTAACCCTGCAATTGGCGGGATTGGTAAGTCGCATTTGGTACGTGAGATTGATGCCTTAGGCGGTGCAATGGCATTGGCTGCCGATAAAAGCGGGATTCAATTCCGTATTTTAAACTCGCGTAAAGGTGCTGCGGTTCGTGCAACACGTGCGCAGGCAGACCGTGTTCGTTTTAAAGCTGCGATTCGTGCCACTTTAGAAAACCAAGCCAATTTAGATATTTTCCAACAAGCAGCCGATGACCTGATTGTAGAAGGCGATACTGTAAAAGGTGTAGTCACTCAAATGGGGATTCGTTTTGATGCGAAAACCGTGGTATTGACCACAGGTACATTCTTGGGTGGTGTGATTCACATCGGTTTAGAAAAATCGAGCGGTGGTCGTGCAGGCGATCCTCCATCAATTGCTTTGGCGGCACGTTTACGTGAATTAAATTTGCCTGTAGGGCGTTTAAAAACAGGTACGCCACCACGTATTGATGCACGCTCAGTCGATTTTTCGGTCATGATTCCGCAGCCAGGTGATTTCCCATCACCAACCATGTCATTCATGGGTGATGTGTCGATGCACCCTGAACAAGTGAACTGCTATATCACCCATACCAATGAACGTACTCACGAAATTATTCGTGGTGGTTTAGATCGTTCACCGATGTATACAGGTGTGATTGAAGGTGTTGGCCCACGTTACTGCCCATCGATTGAAGATAAAATTCACCGTTTTTCTGATAAAGACTCGCATCAGGTATTTTTGGAGCCTGAAGGTTTAGATACACATGAATTGTATCCAAACGGGATTTCAACCTCTTTGCCGTTTGATGTGCAGTTCGAGTTAGTTCGTTCAATTCGTGGTATGGAAAATGCGCATATTTTGCGTCCGGGCTATGCAATTGAATATGATTACTTCAATCCACAAGCCTTGAAATTCACTTTGGAAACCAAAGCCATTAATAACTTGTATTTTGCAGGTCAAATTAATGGTACGACTGGTTATGAAGAAGCGGGTGCGCAAGGTGTGTTAGCTGGTTTGAATGCGGCACGTCGCGCTTGGGATCAGGAACAATGGACACCAAAACGTGACGAAGCTTATATTGGTGTATTGGTTGATGATTTGATCACGCTAGGTACTAAAGAACCGTACCGCATGTTTACCTCACGTGCGGAATACCGTTTGATGTTGCGTGAAGATAATGCCGATCAGCGTTTGACGCCAATTGGTCGTGAGCTTGGTTTGGTGGATGACACTCGTTGGGCGGCTTACTGTGAAAAAATGGAAGCAGTAGAACGTGAAACAGGGCGTTTACAGCATTTGTGGGCTGCACCAAACAACCCAATGGGCAAAAAATTTGTTGAAATGACAGGTGCAGATTTATCTAAAGAATGTTCTGCGATTGATCTGTTAAAACGTCCAAATATCAGTTTTGCGCAAATTGCAGAATTAACAGGCTCAGAAGTTTCTGGACAAGTGGGCGATCAAATTGAAATTGCAGTGAAATATGCAGGTTATATCAACCGTCAGCATGAAGATGTCGCACAATTAAAACGCTTGGAAGAAACCAAAATCCCTGCCGATTTTGATTATGATGCAGTGTCAGGTTTATCGCGTGAAATCACGCTAAAATTGAAGCATGTTTTGCCTGAAACTTTGGCACAAGCCAGTCGTATTCCAGGTGTGACACCTGCCGCAGTTCAATTGGTGATGATCACCATTCGTAAAAATGCACAGTCACGTAAATCTGCTTAAGGTTTGATGGATTGATGAAGAAGCCCACAATTTAAATTGCGGGCTTTTTTATGCGCCAAAGTAAATCAGATGCTAAGCAAAGAAGAAGTTGCGTATAAGAATAAATCTGATTTCGACTGCATATCTTATGATTTCACAGCTAGATCAGGAGCATTTAAAGTGACACTTATCAACATAGATAGGAGCAAAATATGACTTTAAAAAGCATTCGTTATAGTACAGCTGAACTGGCATGCCCACGCTGAACGATGCCGAGTCAATTTTAATTTTAACTTCAATCAGCAATCACAATAATTTGATTTAAAAGAGAACGATAATGCTATCGCCCCAATATATTTGGGGCTTTTTTATTCCTGAGTTTGATGCACCGCATTGGCAACTTCTACAGGTTCAATCTGAATTAGCTTTTTACCAAAACTACGCAACCACCAAACCAATTGTGAGGTAAACGGCACAGTGGCAGTCACCAACACATTACCATTTTCCAGTGTTTCCATAGTTTGATCTTTGCTTAATTGGCTTTCATCGAAGTATATGGCATCAGCTTTTTGCATGGTAAGTTTGAGCTGAATATTTTCAGTAGCTTTACTGAAATCGACTCTAAAACCTAATTCGCCAGATTCAATATAGGCATCAATATCAAAATTAACAGGATGCAAGGCGCGTGAATCTAAAACTTTGGCTGCTTTAAAACGATGCAGGGCAAAGGTTTGAATGTCGGTTTTGTCAAATCGAGTACAGATTAAATAAATCACCGCACCTTTTTGCACCAAAGCCAAAGGATTCAGCACATAAGTTTTTTCTTCGCCTGAATTGCTGCGTGATTGATAAATACATTCCAGTTGTTTGTCTTGGAGTAAGCCTTCATAAATCGCCTGTTGTGCATTGCGGTCTACGACTGGTGGAATTAACGGTTGTGTTGCAGGCACAATTCGCACACGATTAATCCATTGGCGGACATTGTTTTGGGTCGATAGACTGCGTCGTGCCAAATCAAACCATGGGTTCATTTCTTCAATCAAACTTGGCGGCAGCAGATGTTTTAAATGTTCCTCGACCATCATAAACGTTACCGCTTGAGAGCTGGTCATGTGCGGTAAACTTTGAATCGGTGCATCTGAACGCCAGCGCCAACCTTGTGGCACGGTACCATTACTTTCAATTGGAAAGCGCTGAGAAATTTGATTTAAGTCACGTTGAATCGTACGCAAACTAATGTCGATACCTTCACGTTGCAGGACATCGTGTAATTCACGTGTGCCCATCCATTTACCTGTAGAAAGGCGCGATAAAATTTGCCATTGGCGATATAAACTATTCGATGTTTCTTTTTCTTGTATAGACATATTCAATATTTACTAGGTCAATTCATACGGATGAAAACTTGTTCTTCCACACAATAAGAAAACTCGGAATGATTAGCAAGTTTTTTACTGAAAAAGGGCAGCATATCACTGCAGATTTTGCAGTAAATATCACAAAATTTGGACAGGCAAAGTTAATCAAATAATAGAAACGAATCAAAAGCCATGACTTCAAACCATACTTGGATCAATTAGAAAAGCAAGACCTAACAGTTATATTTAAGTGAAAACCCGTCATTGTTTTGTATGGTAGATACAGGTTTATGTAAATAAAAGCGGTCTGAGTGGATGAGTGCTGTAGGTTAATTGGGCAAGGCGATTGAGGTGCTTTATCGCGATGAATTATCAACAGACCTTAGAGTTAGGAGGATGAAACAACCGTGAATTTATCTAGCAGCGATGCGCGAGAAATTTTTTGGTTAGCCCGTTATTTAACCCGTATTCAATATGTATGTCAGCAATTTCCATTTAAACAAAATGATGCTGCTTTGACTTATGCACATGCCTTTTGTTTGCCTGCATTTGATGCAGCTTCTTTAAATGAATTGATTTTAAACGAAGAACAGCCTGCTTCATTTGCGATGCAGTTTGAGCAAACACGGACAAAAATTCAAAACTTGGCACAGGTGTTTTCTAAAGCTACTTATGTTGAATTACAGCAATGTATTCAAAATGCGTGCGATAACGCGAGTTATATTTGTGATGTGGTACAAGACTGCGAAGCACTATTAGATGCAGAACCACAGCAGATATATTTATTTTTCCAATTGGGGCAAAAAATTGAACAATTAGACCGACAAATTCGGTTAAAACAATCGACTGAAAAGACTTTGTCGCAATTGGAAATGATTGTGCAATGCCTAAAAGATTTAGGTTGGACGTCGTTTGTAGACGCATGGCAACAGCTGAAACAGCAACCCGATACCATGCATTTTTATCACTTTAGTGATCATATTCAGCACTTACTTTCGGTGGATTAAGCAGAACTTGTCATGTCAAATTAATCGACAACAATATTATTTTAAGCTCTGTGTAGTTAAAAAAATAGTGGAAGCCGAAGCTCCCATTATGTCTTAACTTATTACTGGCTTTGAACAGCTATCAAATTCAATAGCTTTGACTCGTGCAGTACTTTCGGCTCGGTTACTTAGTCGCGTTCAACCGCAAGTGCAACACCCATACCACCGCCGACGCAAAGCGTTGCGATGCCTTTTTTTGCATCACGGCGTTGCATTTCGTGTAGTAACGTCACAAGGATACGGCAACCAGAAGCACCAATCGGGTGACCGAGGGCAATTGCACCGCCATTCACGTTTACTTTATCTAAGTCTAAGCCTAGTTCTTTGGCAACGCCTAAAGCCTGAGCGGCAAAGGCTTCGTTAGCTTCAATCAAATCAACTTGATCTAAGCTCCAGCCTGCTTTATTCAGGGTTTTCTTTACCGCTTCAACAGGGCCAAGACCCATAATTTCAGGCTCAATACCCGACATTGCATAGGCTTTAATACGTGCTAAAGGTTGTAGACCTAAGGCTGCAGCTTTGTCTGCACTCATCATCAACACTGCTGCTGCACCATCGTTAATACCAGAAGCATTGCCTGCGGTTACGCTGCCATCTTTTTTGAACGCAGGGCGTAATTTATTCAGGCTTTCAAGCGTAGTATTGGCTTTGATGTATTCATCTTCAGCAAATACAATTGGGTCGCCTTTACGCTGTGGAATGCTTACAGCCGCAATTTCATCTTTAAATTTACCAGCCGCTTGTGCTGCAGCCGCGCGTTGTTGTGAAGTCAGTGCCAATTGGTCTTGTTCTTCACGGTTTAAACCAAGTTTTTCTACAATATTTTCTGCAGTAATACCCATGTGATATTGGTTATAGGCATCGGTTAAACCATCAGCCACCATACTGTCGATCAACTGGGCATTCCCCATTTTTTGACAGTTTCGCAATTGCATATAGTGTGCGCTTTGTGACATTGATTCTTGACCACCAGCAACCACAATTTCTGCTTCATCACACTGAATCGCTTGTGCAGCCAAATGTACGGCACGTAAACCTGAACCACACACCACGTTAAGCGTTGATGCAGGTACTTGCACAGGAATACCTGCAGCAATTGCGGCTTGGCGTGCAGGGTTTTGTCCTACACCTGTAGTGAGTACGTTGCCCATAATCACCTGATCGACTTGTTCAGGCTGTACTTTGGCACTGTCTAATACCGCACGAATTGCTGTTTGCCCCAATTGTGGTGCAGATAAAGAAGCGAGGCTACCTAAAAAACTACCAATTGCAGTACGTTTTGCAGCAACAATGACAACATCTTTCATTTTATATCCTTAAATCTTATGTTCACGTTTCTGTGGATGCACATGATATATAGCATGTGCATTACTGATGTTATATGACTGATTAAAATAAATTTACCAAAACATAGCGACCTGGTGCTGCTTCTATTGTTGGATATTGTGCATTACCTAAGGCACGGGCAGGGGATTGTTGGCCTGCATACGGTGTAACCCAAGCCTGCCAGCGTAGCCACCAAGACTCAGGATGATACTCTGCACCATCTAGCCATTGCTTGGTATTTTCAAACTTGGCAGAGTTGGTATAGCAGCCGTATTTATTACGACTTGGCGGATTCACAATGCCTGCCACGTGTCCAGATTCACCAAGTACCAGTGTAGATTCACCGCCTAAGTAATCTGCACCACGGAAGCTTGTATCCCAAAGTGCGATATGATCTTCCTGCGTTGCAATAAAGAAGCTTGGTGTTTTGACACGAGAAAGGTTGAGTCCAACACCGTTTACTTTCACTGCGTTTGGTGAAATCAATTCATTATTCAAATACAAATTACGCAATAAGAAATTATGAATTTTGGCAGGAATATTGGTGCCGTCGCTGTTCCAATACAAAATATCGAAATCTGAAGGCTCTTTGCCTTTTAAATAGTTCTCGATGTAGTAGTTCCAGTACAGGGTATTTTCACGTAACAAACTGAACGTAACTGCCAATTGGCGACCATCAAAATAACCGAATTGATTATTTAAGGTTTCTAAACCATTAATCACAGGTTCATTAATAAATACGCCTAAGCTGCCTGGGTTTTCAAAGTCGATAATGGTTGCCATATACGTGGCAGATTTCACATGACTTTTCAGGCGTTTTGCCACGTAATAAGCCTGCGTTGCAGCAAGTAAAGTACCACCAATACAATAGCCGATACAGTTGGCTTCTTTTTCTCCTGTAATTTCTTCAATAACACGCAAAGCTTCAACCGCACCTGCGGTGATCAGATCAGCGAAAGTGAGTTCTTTTTGTTCAGCATTTGGGTTACGCCAAGACATTAAAAAGACCGTATGACCTTGCTGACGTAACCAGTTCACCAATGAGTTTTGTTCGCGTAAATCCAGCACATAATATTTATTAATAAATGGCGGCACGATTAGAATCGGGGTTTGATATACATTTTCTGTCGTTGCTTCATATTGCAACAACTGGAAAATTTCATTTTCAAAGACCACTGCGCCTGGTGTATAGGCTAAATCTTTACCCAAGCTAAAAGAGTCACTATTGACTATGCGAATAGATAAATATTTTCCGCTATTGACCACATCATCATGGAAAATTTGCATACCACGGACAAGGTTTTCGCCTTGTTCGGTAATGGTTTGCTGAATCACTTCAGGGTTAGTCCAAAGAAAATTGCTTGGTGATAAAGCATTAATCATTTGACGGGTAAAAAAGTGAATGCGGTAACGCACTTTGTCTGGAATGCCTTCTACGACATCCACCATATTTTGTACCAGTTGGCTAAACAGCAAATAAGACTGCGATAACAGGTCAAAATTGGGTTGTTCTTGCCATAATGGGCTGTTAAAACGACGATCACCACTTTCAGGTTGAATGAATGGTTCGATGTCTTTTGCCACACTGCGCATCATCACATTTTGGTAGATTTGCATTTGACCTTGCCACCAGCTCCATTGCATTTCCATCAAGCGTGCTGGATTTTTAGACAAAGCTTCAAAGAACATAGACATATCTTCTTTGTTGAGCTGTGTTAAGGCGTCATTAATAGGGCTTTGCCCATAATAAAATTCTTGTAGTTTTTTCCAGATATCATCGTGGCTAGAGAAAAATTGTAATATATTTTCTTTGAATTGAAATGAGTTCTGTTTCATTTCATCGCTCCATGGCACATGGCTTTTAGCAATCAAATTGAGTGCAAGGCTGAAACTAAAACGGGGAAATTTTCACACTTCCCCGTAACATTCGTCCTGATAACGCATGGTTTTCAGAGCAGTGTTTATTTGTTATTTGGCATTGAATCGCTGACTAACTTTTCAAATTCAGCTTTGAATTCTGAAGTCAGTGTTGCTAATTTTTTGCCATCTTCAATCATTTGCTGACTGAGTTTGTTCATGGTTTCTAATTGCTTGGTGGTGCAGTTCACCATGCTTTGCATGTCTTTCACTTCGCTATTGGCAAACATTTGTGCTAAACCAATGTTGGCATAGTTGCGTGCTGCTTCTAATTGTAAGTTGGTTAAGTCAGCAAAATTTTTTGCAACTAAACTGTTGAATTTGGTGTACGGTTCAAACACGTTTTTGTATTGAGCATTCATGTTTGAAAATAAGTCGCCGTATAGCATGGGTGTCACTCCAGTAAATAAACTTGTAGATTAAAATGAGGTGTTACACGCTTAGTGCATGTATAAGCCGCCGTTGATTGATAAGGTTTCGCCTGTTACGTATGCAGCATGATCACTCACTAAATACATAACTGCTGCCGCAATTTCGGTAGGGGCGGCAAGACGTTGCAGAGGAATTTGTGCTTCAATGCTTTTAATTAGTTCTTCGCGCATGGCTGTGACCATCGGGGTTGCGGTATAACCTGGTGCAACGACGTTCACGCAGATATTTGAACGTGCGCCTTCTTGCGCCAAAGCTTTGCTAAAGCCGATGATGCCTGCCTTAGTTGCAGAGTAGTTGGCTTGACCAAATTGACCTTTTAAACCGTTCACCGAACTAATGTTCACAATGCGACCAGACTTTTGTTCTAACATTTTGTTAAATACAGGCTGAGTCACGGTAAAAAGTGTTTTTAGGTTCGTATCAATTACTTGTGACCATTGTTCATACGACATTTTTTTGAACGTTGCATCGCGTGTAATCCCCGCATTGTTGACCAACACATCAACACGACCTTCAGCATCAATCGCTTCTTGAATGGCTGCTGTAGCCGCTTCATGCTCATTTAAGTTGGTTAAAACAAAGCGCACATCGCTTTCTGTAAAGCCTTTGCTTTCAAGCCATTGTTTTTCGCGATCTTCTTCTCTTGGTACAACCGTTGCAATAATTTTATAGCCTGCTGTAACCAGTTGATGGCAAATCTCACTGCCAATACCACCTAATGCACCCGTCACTAAAGCTACTTTTTGTTCAGACATATTCTTTTCCTAAGCAGAATAAGGTTATAAAAATTAAGGAGTTTTTCCTCTTTATTCTTGTTTAGAAATTAAGCGTTTTATATTTCAAAGAGGCTGCAGTTTGATGATGCTTTGAAGTCAAAAGTACACAAATATTGGTAATAGATTATTTTCTTATCATGTGGATGCTTTTATAAATGGCTTAAATAGTCGTGAAGTCATTGATTCATCGTAGCGCGCAGCACAAACTTCTGAGAACTAGTGAAATGTGATTAATCCATGAATTTGAAGCGATGTGGCAGTTTAAAGACAGTGCGCGAGCATATTGTTTTTTCTTGAGATTTTGAGTGTGATTTTCAGCTAAATATTTGGATGACTGTAAAGCGCTAAATGCAAATGTGGATGACCACAAATTTTTATCAATATGAATGGAAATAAAGTGAATTTAAGAAAATAAAAAGCGAAAAGAAAAATATAAGAAAGAAAAAGAGAATGGCTTAGACGATTGCATGCAGCAAAACTGCTACATGCAACAGATCGAAAAAAGAAAGTTAAATGCTGGTTGCCTTGCGCTGTGGGCGAGGGCTTAAACGACACAACAACTCATAGCCAATCGTACCATTGGCTGTGGCAACATCATCGACTAAACGGTGTTTGCCCCATAGTTCAACTTGTGTGCCTAATTCAACGTCTAAACCTGTTACATCAATGGCAATCATATCCATAGACACACGACCAAGCACAGGCGTTAATTTTGCACCAATCGCAACAAAATTTGGCTGAACAAATGTACGTGGATAACCATCGCCATAGCCAATTGAAACAATCGCAATTTGCATGGCTTGTTCTGCAGTAAAGGTTGAACCGTAGCCGACGTGTTCGCCTGCATCAATTTCATTTAGTGCGATCACTTCTGCGCTTAAATTCATCACAGGCTTTAAGTCGAGTGTATGCACATTATGTGCGGCAAAAGGCGTTGCACCGTAAAGCATAATGCCTGGGCGTACATAATCAAAATGCAATTCGGGATAACGATAGATTGCAGCAGAGTTGCAGCAAGAAGCAAGAATAGGGCTGCAATTGTCTTTGACATGCAAAAATTGCGCGACTTGTTGATCATTCAAAGCATGGTCGCCATCGGCATTGGCAAAATGCATGGTCAACACACAGGTAAAACCTTCGGCTTTGAGCATGTGAATCACATCAATAATTTCAGGAACTTTAAAACCTAAACGATTCATGCCGCTGTTGAGTTTGACCCAGACTTTTAAGCCTTGTGCGATATAATCAGCTTTATGTTGTAGTAGCCAATCGAGCTGTGCTTGATGATGCACTACACATTCCAATTTGTGTGCCAACACACTTTGCATTTCATCGGCAGAAAAAACACCTTCAATCAGGGTGATGGGCTGCGTATATCCCAATTCACGAATTTCTAAGGCTTCTTCAACGCAAGCGACACCAAAGGCATCGCTGTCTTTTAAAGCTGCTAAGCAGTCTTTTACACCATGTCCGTAAGCATTGGCCTTGACCATGCTAACAATTTTTGCTGTTGGGGCAAGTTGTTTGACACGGTTTAAATTATATTGCAGTGCCTGACTGTCAATATAAACTGTTGCTTGGCGCACCCTAAATACTCCTTGGGAATGACAATTGGTAATTTGTGTTAGATACACTGTGGAGTGATAAATAAATACTAAAAATAGTTCTATTTAAAAATATTCACTATTGTAGACCTATCAACCTCAAATAGACATGAACATTTAAGTTTTTGATCATAAATTAATTTAAGATCGAAAAATCTATTAGGTTATTGATTGCAAATAATTTGTAAAAGTTTCAGACTTTATTTTTCATATAAAACTATACGTTCTAAAAGCTATTATGGTGTTAGATGCTCTCACTCAGGAAATTCTAAACTGTACGAGTTATGGCAAGATTCAGATGATTGTGGAGAGTGGGTTCGTAATTTAAATGAACTCAAAGAGAGATTAAACAATGCATTTTAAACTTGGATATGTTGAATAAATAATGAAAATATTTTGTTATCTGGGATGGAGTACTTTATTTTTTTGTCAGTCAGTTATGGCTTGTATGCCACATTCACCCAATGACGTTTTTATTGCCCGTTACCAAGGTTCACTGGCAGTACAGGAGAGTTCAGACTTCATTTTTGAACTCAGTTCAGGTCAATTTATTTTTCGCTCAATACTAGATGAGGTTAAATATAAAAAGCCTACTCAATGGTACAGTGGATTTTCAGGTAAAAGTACAGCTAAAAACCAATTAATTATTGGTTTAGCTTATGCACCAGATGGTGCTAAACCCCAGCAATATCAAGTAGTTTCATTTGCAACATTAAACTGTAAGAATGACCAGCTTGTTTTATCTAAACCGATTGTCCCATTTTTAGCTTGGAATAAGCAGACCTCAAATTGTTCTACAGTCGATAGATCAGAGGTTGGGATTTTAGATGGTTTTATAGACTATGATCAGACACATTATTTGGCGCAACTGCAACAAAAGTATCCGACATGCAAGCAATTAAATAAAGCATTTCCATCACTTGAAATGGAAGAAAATAGTCAAGATTATAATTTACTCTCAAGTTGGAAACTATGGTGGGCAAAGTTAATAAGTCAGATTAAAACATGGTTTTAATAAAAAAGAGCAATGCAAGCATTACTCTTCATCATCATACTGAGCATAATACTCAGGAGATAAGTTACTAAAACGCGTATATTGCCCTTCAAAAGCAAGACGTACCGTACCAATTGGGCCGTTACGCTGTTTACCAATAATAATTTCGGCAGTACCTGCTTCTTTAGATTCTTTATTGTAAACTTCGTCGCGGTAAATAAACATGATTAAATCCGCATCCTGCTCAATTGCACCAGATTCACGCAAGTCAGACATCACAGGGCGTTTATTAGGTCGGTTCTCTAATGAGCGGTTGAGCTGTGACAAAGCAATCACAGGGCAGTTCATCTCTTTGGCCAAGGCTTTTAAGCTACGTGAAATTTCTGAGATTTCGCCGACACGGTTATCGCCCATGCCTGGGACTTTCATTAACTGCAAATAATCGACCATGATACAGCCAATTTTACCGCCATGTTGTTTGGCAATGCGTCGCGCACGTGCACGTACTTCCGTAGGCGGCAGGGCAGATGAGTCATCAATATACAAATGCTTTTCTTGCAGTTGTAAAATCGTGCCTGTGACTTTTGACCATTCATCGCCACTGAGTTTACCTGAACGTAAATTCCCTTGATGCACTTTGCCGTATGCAGAAATTAAACGCATTGCGATTGAGTCTGCAGGCATTTCCATAGAGTAGACAAGGGCAGGCAAATCATTGTTAAACAAAACACTTTCGACCAAGTTCATGGCAAAGGTGGTTTTACCCATAGATGGACGCGCAGCGACAATAATCAAGTCACCTGCTTGCATGCCCGAAGTTTTATTATCTAACTCCACAAAGCCTGTGGTTAAGCCTGTGATGTTACCTTCCATTTTAGAAAGTTCATCAAGTTTGTCGAATACATCGGCAACCACGCTCGAAATGGCTTTTGGGCCTTGTGCTTTGGCATTGTTATTATGTTGTTCGGCAATTTGGAAAATATTGGTTTCGGCCAAGTCTAAAATTTCACTTACGCTACGACCTTTGGTGTCATAGGCATTTTGTAAAATTTCAGAACTGACTTTAATCATGTTTCTGAGGGTCGAGAATTCTTTAATTTTCGTGGCATAGGTTTCTAGGTTATAAAAACTAGAAGGCGAGTCTGCCATGAGCTGCATTAAGTATTCTTCCCCGCCTGCAGCTTCAAGTAAATTTTGTTTAATCAGCCAGTCATTCACCAATACGGCATCATAAGGTGAGTTTTCTTTAGACAAAGAATCAATGGCGCGGAAAATATATTTGTGGCGTGTCGCGTAAAAATCAGATTCTTGTAGCACATCACCCACTTGTTCAAAAGATTCGGCCACAGTCATTAACGCAGCCAAAACAGCTTGTTCGATGGCTAAGTTATGCGGTGGGGTACGAAACTCTTTAAGCGGGCTGTTCTCATTTGGTTTTAGATCAGACTTTGCAGTATGTTGCTTTGCGCTAGCAGTCGCCTGTGACATATAAATCCCTGATTTTTAAAACAGTAAATGCTGAATAATGCACGGGGATAGAATTTGAAACTCATATTCTTTCCACTTCCCGATGATACGCCCTCTAGAAAAAAAAGCGAGTAGATTTTGGCGAAGGATAAGTCAAAGCGTGCAGGACGATTTAGGAAAATTGTACTAATCGTATATTCTAAAGACAAAAAAAGAGCATGCGATTAGGCATGCTCTTTTCTTTTGCAGCAAATTACTCAGATACGATAGTAACGAGAACTTCAGCAACAACATCATGGTGCAATTGGATTGCGATGTTGAATTCACCAGTGTGACGAAGCGCACCGTTTGGTAAACGAACTTCTGCACGGTCAACTTCAAGACCAGCATTCGTTAACGCGTCAGCGATGTCACGAGTACCGATAGAACCGAAAAGTTTACCTTCATCACCAGCTTTAGCAGTGATTACGATGTTAACTTCGTTCAATTGGTCAGCACGTGCTTGAGCAGCAGCTAAAATTTCAGCTTCTTGCTTCTCAAGTTCAGCACGACGAGCTTCAAATGCAGCAGTGTTTGCTTCAGTTGCAGCAACTGCTTTACCTTGAGGGATCAAGTAGTTACGGCCGTAACCAGCTTTAACTGAAACTTTATCGCCTAATTTACCAAGGTTCTTAATGCGTTGTAATAAGATAATATCCACAGCTCAACCTCACTTATGATTGTCAGTGTAAGGGATCAACGCTAAGTAGCGAGCTTGTTTAATAGCAAGCGCTAATTGACGTTGGTAACGAGCTTTAGTACCTGTAATACGGCTAGGAACAATCTTGCCATTTTCAGTGATGTACTGTTTTAGTGTATCGATATCTTTGTAGTCGATGTACGTAACGTTCTCAGCTGTAAAGCGGCAGAACTTGCGACGACGGTAAAAACGTGCCATTGATGTTCTCCTTAAGCTTCAGCAGAGTCTTGGTTAGCGTGTTGTGCTTCTTCACGTTGAGCTTTACGCGCACGTTTTTCTTCAGCACTCTTAGCCAATAATGACTCTTCAGTGATAGCGTTTTCACGACGGATGATCAAGCTACGAAGGATCGCGTCGTTATAACGGAACAATTCTTCTAACTCGTCAAGCGTAGTTTGACCACATTCAACGTTCATAAGAATGTAGTGCGCTTTGTGAATTTTGTTAATTGGGTAAGCCAATTGACGACGGCCCCAATCTTCTAAACGGTGAATTTGACCTTCAGCTTCTTTGATGTGAGTTAGGTAACGTTCTACCATACCCACAACTTGATCGCTTTGGTCTGGGTGTACCAAAAGTACGATTTCGTAGTGACGCATTGTCAGCTCCTTACGGTTTATGCAGCCCCTGACTAAATTGAGCCAGAAGCAAGGAGTCACAACCGAAGTTGTGTCGCAAAATTGCGAAGCGTGAATTTTAGAGCTTTTACCAAGTAAATTCAAGGCTTGGTCTAAGAAAAGATCGGCTTGGGTAAAAAGGGAATGTAATATTTTGCATCTATGATTGGAATTTAAATTTTATGCTTGGTATTTGTATGTCACTAACTTTTAGAGTGTTTAATGCAAAAATTATTAAGGACGAATAATTCAAAGACAGATAAATTGTTATTATTTAAATATTGAAGTGTGGAGAGGGTAGGCACTCCATTAAAAGATAGAGCTAAACTCTATCTTTTAAAAAAGTATAATTTGCGTGCTTGGTGCGGTTGCTGTAAAGCTAAAACATAAACTCACAACAGTAATTAAAATAACCGAAAATAGGAAAAAGCGTTTTGCCCATAATTGATCATTTTCTGCTTTGAAGCCAATGACGCCAATATAGAACCAATAAATACAAAGTGCATTCAAAATAACCAGATATAGCCAGTTTGCATAACCAAATACAAACAGTCCATTCATGGCAACGGTAAATAACACCACATAAATTAGTGATTCAATTTTCGTTCGTAAAATTGAACGAGCAACTGGCAAAATTGGAATCCCCGCATTTTTGTAATCATCAAAACGGTAAATTGCAATCGCCCAAGAGTGGGGCATTTGCCAAAGTGCATAACCTAAAAAGATAAGTAGTGCAGCTAAGTCAAATTGATTTGCAACAGCGGTATAACCAATGACAGGTGGGCTTGCGCCTGAAATACTGCCAATAATGGTTTGATGAATTGTTGTGCGTTTGGTCCATAGACTGTAAAAGCCGACATAAACCACGAAACCAATCAGTGCAAAAAGAAAAGCGTATGCGTTAACTCCAAACCATAAAATGCTAAAACCAATTATGCCCAATACCACTGAATAAATCAGCGCAATAGGAACAGAAACAGTTTTTTTCACTAAAGCACGGTTTTGTGTGCGTTGCATTTTTTGGTCGATGTCTTGGTCAATAATATTGTTGACCACACATCCTGAGGCGACAACAAGCGTTGTACCAAGCAGAGTAAGCAGTAGGAGAAGGAAATCTACAGAACCTTGGGCAGCTACAAAGTAGCCACCCAAAGTGGTAATAAAATTACCAAAGAGAATTCCTGGCTTTGTCAGGAATAAATACTTTTTCAGCATGACAACCAGTTTAGATCATCATGTTGTAGTGTAGGTAGTTCATGATCCATACAGAACCAACCAAAAGGATGGCGATGGTCAGAATGGTATACACGAATGCAATCACGTTCCAACGTTGCTCTGAAGAAGAATTCATATGCAAGAAATAAATTAATTGAATAAGAATCTGAGCAACTGCTGTAATCGAAATAACAGTAATCAAAATACCACGGCCAAAACCACCTGCCATAACCATACCAAAAGGAATAATGGTAAGGATAACAGAAAGGATAAAGCCAATCGTATATTGCTTAGTGTTACCGTGTGATGCACCAGCAGAGTTGTGATCGTGACTCATTAGAGAACTCCCATCAAGTAAACTACGCTGAATACACAGATCCAAACGATGTCAAGGAAGTGCCAGAACAAGCTTAGGCAAGCTAAACGACGCATGTTCGGAATAGTCAAACCATATTTCTTGATTTGAACCATTAACACGATCATCCAAACTAAACCTGAAGTTACGTGAATACCGTGCGTACCAACCAAAGTAAAGAACGCAGATAAGAACGCACTCGCACTTGGACCATGTCCAGCGTGAACTAAATGGTTGAACTCATAAAGTTCCATACCAATAAAGATCGCACCGAAAACCCAAGTCACGCCTAACCAAGTTAGAACTTTGGCAACATCTTTCTTGTAAGCAGCTAAAACAGCAAAACCGAAAGTTACAGAAGAAATCAACAGGGCAAAAGTTTCTGTTAAAACAAAGCCTAATGACTCGCCAAACAAATCTTTAGCTGTTGGAGTGCCTACTGGAACGTGGCTACTTAATACAGCGAACGCGATGAAGAGTGTACCGAAAAGTACAAGGTCACTCATCAAGTAGGTCCAGAAACCAAAGACGGTGATATCTGTATCATCGTGGTGATGATCATCATGTCCGTGGTTGTCGTGATGAAGTACTTCAGCCATGTCTTAGTCCTTCTTCAAGTGTTTTTCAAGGAGCGCATAACGTTCGTTTTCAATACGCTCAACTTCAGCAGCAGGAACATAATAGTCCACTTTCTTCGTGAAAGAGCTCACGATGAAGCTGATGATTGCAGCGATAAAGGTAACGAATACTAACCACCAAATATGCCAGATTAACGCGAAGCCCATTACTGTAATAAACATTGCAATAATGAAACCAGCTGCACGGTTGGTTGGCATGTGGATGTCTTCATACTTCGTTGGACGCGCGTATGCAACACCATTTTCTTTGTCAGTCCAGAAAGTATCAATACCATTGATCTTTGGAAGGTGAGCAAAGTTATAGAACGGTGCTGGAGAAGAAGTCGCCCATTCAAGCGTACGACCATCCCATGGATCGCCTGTAAGGTCTAAACGTTGGTTGCGTTGTAAGAAACCAACCACGATCTGCATAACGAAGCAGAATAGACCAATAGCAATTAACACAGAACCGAAGAATGCAATTGCCAAGTATGGATCCCATTCAGGGTTGTCATAAGTATTCAAACGACGTGTCATACCCATGAAACCAAGGATATACAACGGCATGAATGCAAAGTAAAAACCGAAGAACCAGAACCAGAATGCTGCTTTACCCCAAGTCTCATTCAGTCTCCAACCAAACATTTTTGGCCAGTAATAAATGATACCTGCGAACATCGCGAATACCACACCACCAATAATTACGTTATGGAAGTGCGCAATGAGGAATAAAGAGTTGTGTACAAGGAAGTCCGCTGGTGGAACTGCCATTAATACACCTGTTAAACCACCGATACCGAAAGTCACAAGGAAGCCAAGTGTCCAAAGCATTGGGGTGGTGTAGGTAATACGTCCCTTGTACATGGTGAATAACCAAGAGAAGATTTTCACACCAGTAGGAATCGCAATAATCATGGTCATGATACCGAAGAACGCGTTAACGTTGGCACCTGCACCCATGGTAAAGAAGTGGTGAACCCATACAACAAGTGATAACACACCAATTGCAACAGTTGCGTACACCATTGATTTGTAACCGAACAATGTTTTGCGAGCAAAAGTCGCAGTTACTTCTGAGTAAATACCAAATGCTGGTAATACTAAGATATATACTTCAGGGTGACCCCATGTCCAAATCAAGTTTACATACAACATTGGGCTACCACCCATGTCGTTCGTAAAGAAGTGGAAACCGAAGTAACGGTCAAGCGTTAACATCGCAATTGTCGCAGTTAAAACTGGGAATGTTGCAATGATAAGTACCGCAGTAACTAATGCTGTCCAAGTGAAAACAGGCATGTCCATAAGTTTCATGCCAGGCGCACGCATTTTGATGATGGTAACGAAGAAGTTAACACCAGTAAGAAGCGTACCTAGACCAGAAACCTGAAGTGCCCAAATATAGTAGTCAACACCAACACCTGGAGAATATTCGATACCAGATAGAGGAGGATAAGCCATCCAACCTGTAGCAGCGAATTCACCTAATGCAAGTGAAACCATCATTAAACCTGCAGCACCAGCGAATAACCAGAAGCTTAAAGAGTTTAATAACGGGAAGGCTACGTCACGAGCACCAATCTGTAATGGTACAGAGATGTTCATTAAGCCAACAACAAGACCCATTGCCACGAAGAAGATCATGATCACACCGTGTGCGGTGAAAATCTGGTCATAGTGTTCTGGGTGTAAATAGCCTTCACCACCACCTTTCGCAAGGAACTGTTGAAGACGCATCATGATCGCATCTGCGAAGCCACGAAGTAACATGACTACAGATACAAAGATATACATGATACCAATTTTTTTATGGTCTACAGATGTGAACCATTCGTTCCACAAGTAGCCCCATTTTTTGAAGTAGGTAATACCAGCAATCGCTGCAAGACCACCTAAGATCATCGCTGCAACAGTTACCAATACGATTGGATCGTAAGGAATTGCATCTGGACCTAACTTACCTAATAAGCTCATGTCTTATTCCCCTTGAGAAGCAGTCGCATGTTCAACTGCTACATGAGTTTCAGAAGCAGGCGCTTCACCAGCCACTACAGGAGCTGAATGGTCAGCACCATGGTAGTTACTCATATAGTTATTGATCACTGATTCAAACAAGCCTTGCTCAACAGAAGAGTAATAAGTCACAGGATGTGGCTGAGTCTTATATGGACCTTCTTTTAAAGCCGTTGCAGCAAGTTTTTTCTCTAATTCAGTTTTGGCGTTACGAACCATTGCATCAATTTGTTTCTGTGAACGGTTACCGTCACGTAAAGAAGCAAATTCAGCTTGATCTAAAACTGTTTTTTGAACAGCTTGAGGATTGATAGTCGTACCTTGACCTGCTTTAACAGCTGTTACCCATTGCTCAAAATCAGCTTGAGTTACAGAGTGAGCTTTAAAGCGCATTTGCGAGAAACCATAACCTGAGTAGTTAGATGAGAAACCACGGAATTCGCCCGTGTTGTCTGCTAAAACGTTCAAGTGAGTTTGCATACCCGCCATTGCATAAATCTGACCAGATAATGCAGGGATAAAGAACGAGTTCATTGTGAAGTTAGATGTTAAACGTAAGCTTACAGGCGTTTGCTCTGGGAAGCGTAATTCGTTAACAGTAGCAATGTTCTGTTCTGGGTAGATGAAGATCCATTTAAATTGTTCAGCAATAACTTGAACAGTTAAAGGAGCTTTTTCGGATTCTAGCGGACGGTAAGGGTCGTACTTGTGGGAACCCCACCAAGTTAACCAAGCTAAAATACAAATAATAATAACAGGTATACCCCATACTACAATTTCAATTGCAGTAGAGTGTGACCATGTTGGTTGATAGTCTGCGTCTTTATTCGATGCGCGATATTTCCAACCGAACCACAATGCCATAATTGCAGATGGAATAACCACCAATAGCATTAGGTAAATCGCAGTCATCATCAGGTTACTTTGACCTGCTGCAACTGGACCTTTTGAGTTCAGAAGTACTAAATCACCGCCACACCCAGTTAAGAGTGCAGCCATCGTAGATAAAGACAATACAGCTAAAATCGTTTGTCTCATTTTACAACCTCGGTGAAGAGTCCCATTCCCTAATTTAATATGGGATAGCGATTAAAGTGTCGCATGATTAAAAAGACATCAAAAAAGATGAAAAAGTCTTCTTAATCATCGGACACCGCTACGTTGTAGGGCATTATGCCTGATATCGACAAACTAAGCTACACATAAAGCGGCTTTAAGTGGAGGGAATGAAAACCAATTTTTATACTCAGAATTATTTGTGTTAATTTTAATTTATTTATATTTATCAATATTATAAGAAAAAAGGGATGATCAATCATCCCTGAATAAATAAAATCAAATTATTGCTTTACGACTTTGGTTTTGGCGAGTTTATCGTGCAAAGCCTGTCGTTTTGCACCAAATGCAAAGCCATAATCTAAAATTGTGATGAAGGGCATAAACATCATATTCAAAATAATGAAAATGATAGAGCGAATAGTAAACACACGCATTAGGCTGACTTTTTCATCGGTTTCAGCATCGACAATCTTAATTTTAGTCAGACGTTTGCCAATACTTTGTCCAGTTTTAGCCAGCAGGAAGGCTTGTATGCCCAGCATAATCAATAAATAAATTGCCACCGCTTGCCAAGCTTGCATTGGAATGAGCTGAAAGAGTTCAGTTTGCAATTGCATGGCTTGATCAGACGTTGTCGCTGCCTGCATTTTTTGTTGTAAACCAGACAATTGTTCAAACTGGTCCGCATTTAAGAAAAAAGAGGGAAGTGCTGCTGCAGGCAACCATAACAACATGTCTATAATTTTGGCTAAAGCACGTTGGTTAATGCTCGCCAATTCATTTTTTGTTGCCTGTGTTCTGGAGTTTGACGATGCTGAGCTTGGTCGTGATGTGTTTGTAGCCGTGTAATCTGTATTTTGAAAAGGTGAATGTTCAGGGGCAGGTGGTGTGCTGACGTAGCCTTGTGGTTCATATACAAGTTTACCTTGGGTGAGTTCACCTAAAGCTTTCCATTCGCTCATGCCTTGGTGCCAAGCCAAATCTGTCAGCAACACTTGTTGGCTGGCGAGCATTTGGTTGAGCTGCTCTAAGGTGTATGGCCCAGCTTGTTGATTATTTCGTGCCAAGTAAATTTGCATAAATATAAAATCTCAAAAAATGAATTTGAAAAAAAACCCACGCAGGTGCATGGGTTTTCTTTTAACACGTTTTACTACGCTTGTTGAGCTTTTTCTTCAGAAAGGAAGAACCAAGTGTCTAAAACTGAGTCTGGGTTTAAAGATACAGATTCAATACCTTGTTCCATTAACCAACGTGCAAGGTCAGGGTGATCTGAAGGGCCTTGACCACAGATACCGACATATTTACCTGCTTTACGGCATGCGTGAATTGCCATAGAAAGTAATGCTTTCACTGCAGGGTCACGTTCATCGAACAGGTGAGAAACAATGCCTGAGTCACGGTCTAAACCAAGTGTTAACTGAGTTAAGTCATTTGAGCCGATAGAGAAACCATCGAAGTGCTCAAGGAATTGTTCAGCCAACAATGCGTTGGTTGGTAATTCACACATCATGATCACTTTCAGACCATTTTCACCACGTTTTAAACCATTCAGCGCAAGCAATTCGATCACACGTTTTGCTTCAGCAACGGTACGTACAAATGGAATCATAATTTGTACGTTGGTTAAGCCCATTTCGTCACGTACTTTTTTCAAGGCACGACATTCAAGCTCGAAGCAGTCACGGAAATTGTCAGACACATAACGACTTGCACCACGGAAGCCCAACATTGGGTTTTCTTCTTCTGGCTCATATAACTTACCACCAATTAAGTTTGCGTATTCGTTTGATTTGAAGTCAGACATACGCACAATCACTGGTTTGTCAGCGAATGCAGCAGCAAGGGTAGAAATACCTTCAACCAATTTTTCTACATAGAATTCGATTGGCGATGAATAGCCCGCAGTACGCGCCATAACTGCTGCACGTGTTTCACGTGGTAAGCTGTCAATATTAAGCAATGCTTTAGGATGCACACCAATCATACGGTTGATGATGAATTCTAAACGTGCAAGACCAATCCCTTCGTTTGGAATTTGAGCAAAGTCAAATGCGCGGTCTGGGTTACCAACGTTCATCATGATTTTGAACGGAAGTTTAGGCATAGATTCGATTGAGTTCTTTTGAACTTCAAAATCTAAAGCACCTTCATAAATGAAACCTGTGTCGCCTTCGGCGCAAGAAACTGTAACTTCCTGACCATCAGTCAAAACTTCAGTTGCATTACCACAACCTACAATTGCAGGTACGCCTAATTCACGGGCAATAATTGCAGCGTGACAAGTACGACCACCGCGGTTAGTGACAATTGCAGCAGCACGTTTCATCACTGGTTCCCAGTCTGGATCAGTCATGTCTGAAACAAGAACGTCACCTTCCTGAACTTTGTCCATTTCTTTAATAGACGTTACAACGCGGACTCTACCAGAACCGATACGCTGACCAATTGAACGACCTTCACAAATGACCGTACCTTTTTGTTTCAATAGGTAGCGTTCCATAGTACCGACGTTTTCACGGCTTTTTACAGTTTCAGGACGTGCTTGAACGATGTAGATTTGACCGTCATCACCATCTTTTGCCCATTCAATATCCATAGGCGCTTGATAATGTTCTTCAATAATTAACGCTTGTTTCGCTAATTCTTGTAGTTCGTGATCATTTAAAGAGAACTGTTGGCGATCTTGTTTTTCAACATCGACCACAACTACAGATTTACCAGCCGCGCCTTCTTCACCATAAATCATTTTTTGGTGTTTAGAGCCAAGGTTACGACGTAAAACTGAGTGTTTGCCTGCTTTTAATAAAGGCTTAGAAATATAGAATTCATCTGGGTTAACTGCACCCTGAACCACCATTTCACCCAAACCATAAGAAGCAGTAATGAATACAGCATCACGGAAACCAGATTCTGTATCTAGGGTAAACATTACACCAGCAGCGCCAGTTTCTGAACGTACCATACGTTGTACGCCTGCAGACAAAGCAACGACATCGTGGTCAAAGTTTTGGTGTACACGGTAAGAAATCGCGCGGTCGTTGTACAAAGATGCAAAAACTTCTTTAATGGCAATTAATACGTTGTCAATGCCACGGATGTTTAGGAATGTTTCTTGCTGACCTGCGAAAGATGCGTCTGGTAGATCTTCTGCAGTTGCAGATGAACGAACGGCAACCGCGATGTTTGGGTTGCCGTTAGAGAGTGCTTCAAAAGCAACTCGGATTTCTTGTTCTAGTGATGCAGTAAGCGGAGTGTCGACAATCCATTGACGAATTTTTGCACCAGTTTCAGCAAGCGCATTCACGTCATCTACATTGAGTGTTTTTAGCTCTGCTTGAATTTTAGCGTTTAGGCCACTTTGCTCGAGAAATTCACGATAAGCAGCAGCTGTTGTTGCAAAGCCACCTGGTACCGATACACCAGCATTAGATAAGTGGCTGATCATTTCGCCCAAAGATGAGTTTTTCCCACCCACGAGCTCAACATCGTGTTTCCCTAATTTTTCCAGACCAATTACGCGCGCTTCCAAAGTTGTTACTCCACTTTTGCAGTATTAATCACTATCTTGTCATGAAATTATAATAAATCTACTTAGCAATTTGGTTTTACTAAGCGACAGTCATGTAAGATCGGTTTACTATAAAGATTATATAGCACTAAGACAAATGTTTAAGGAGAATTTTAATGTCAGATGGTAAACAAATTAAGCGGAGTGTTTTTTTTATTTCCGATGGAACTGCAATTACGGCTGAAACCCTTGGACATTCACTCTTAGCGCAATTTCCAAATGTGGACTTTGATATTCATATTCATCCTTATATTACGTCTGAAGAAGCGGCTATGAATGTGGTGGCAGAGATTAATGCCCGAGCACAAATTGATGGTCAATTACCTTTGGTGTTTGATACCTTGGTTGACCAATATGTGCGTGACATTATCAACACTGCCAAAGCAATTAATTTAGATGTATTTGAAGGCTTAATTAGTAAGCTTTCTGAAGAGTTAGGAACACCACCAACCACTTTGGTCGGGCAGACGCATGCCGTAACAGATTCTGAATCTTACAAGGCACGTATTGATGCGGTGCATTTTGCCTTAGATAACGATGATGGCGCACGTACACGCCATTACGACAAGGCCGATCTGATTCTGATTGGGGTGTCGCGTTCGGGTAAAACGCCAACTTCCATCTACCTTTCTTTACAGTTCGGGATTCGTGTGGCGAACTATCCATTGACTGAAGAAGACCTCGATGACAACCGTTTGCCAGCCGTATTAAAGCCGCATAAACATAAGTTATTTGGCTTGATGATTGATGCTGAACGCCTTGTGGCAATTCGTACTGAACGTAAAGCCAATAGCCGTTATGCAAGTTTTAATCAATGCCAAATGGAATTGCGTGCGATTGAAGGTATTTATATTTCAGAAGGGATTAAATATTTAAATGTTTCAGAAATGTCGATTGAAGAAATTTCAACACGTGTTTTACAAATGACAGGTTTAAAACGTCGTATTGGTTAATGAAACTATATGTATTAAAAGAGCCAAAATTTTATTTTGGCTCTTTTTTATTGGATTTAAATAGAATAAAAATCAAGCTACTATTTATTTAAATGATAATGCTTTTAGTGTGACTTAAAATGTAGTGATAATGGTATCAATTGGATGTTCTTGTCCATCAATACTATGCACGCTATGTGCACAGACTTTGACAATTGGCCAAGTAATCAAATGGCAATTTTCGCGTTGTAAAGCTGAATAATAATGATCAGATTTAAAATAGCGTTGATGTGTATCTGCAATGTTTGGTGTGAGTTGACGTTTAAGCCACGTGTCTTTGACTTGAGCATCTAAAAAGCGTAAAGCCAAAATATTTTTGACGCGGTTATTAAACAAACGTCGATTTTTAAACACCAAAGGATGGCTAATTAGGCGATGGATGCCACGTTCTGTACTTGGCAGGACAAAATGCGGTGCAATTTGAAAGACTTGAACAGATGTTGCTTGCTGACAAATTCTATCGAGTTGTGCCACGCTGTCCTGATTTGCACCAATAACTGCAACGCGTAAACCTGTGAAGTCATGCTGTTTGATTTCAGTTGCAGGAATGCATTCGCCTTGGAATTCTTGAAAATCTGCCAAGCAGTTTTGAAAAGCGTGTCTATGTACGTCGTGTTTAGGACTGACCATGCTGAATCTCTTGATATATTCATTTTATAAATTAGAACATTTACTCTATTTTGTTGGGGCAGTACTGTTTGGTAAAGTCTTTTGTGCAGGCGAGCCAGTCATTCCTAAAGATTGAAAATTAATTCAACTGAGATTACTGAGATTTAAGCGAAAGAGAACAAGAAAACGGATTTAAGTTATTTATTTTAAATGTTTTTAATTGATGAAACCTTGTAGCTCAATAGAACTACAAGGTCGGAGCTAATTAAGTATCTAACTTCATTTGCATGAGCAAATCAAAGTTATGTAAGCGTTTTTCTGTGTCATAGATGTCACAGGTAAAAATAAACTCATCGACATCATACTTCGCCAATAAGTTTTCCAATCCTGCTTTGACAGTCGCCTTTGAGCCAATTTGCGCCATGGCATAAAAACTATCAACTGACATTTTTTCTGCAGGTGACCATAAGCCATCCATACTTTCGACTGGAGCTTTGAGTTTTAGGCTTTGTCCACGCATTAAACCTAAAACACGCTGATAGGCACTAGTCGCCAAAAATTCTGCTTCTTGGTCGGTATCTGCAACCACTGTTGGCACACCCATAGACACATAAGGCCGCTCTAAATATTCTGAAGGCTCAAAATTGTCACGATATAACTGAATGGCTTGAGCAAGCATACGCGGGGCGAAGTGTGAGGCAAATGAGTAGGGTAGTCCTAATTTTGCAGCAAGTTGTGCGCTAAATAAACTTGAACCAAGCAACCATACAGGAACGTGTGTCCCTTGTCCTGGCGTAGCAACAATACGTTGTTGTGGTTCAGCATCTTTAAAGTAATGCAAAATTTCTAAAACATCTTGCGGAAATTGATCTTCAGTTTCCTGTCGCCCACGACGCAGCGCACGCATGGTCACTTGATCTGTGCCTGGTGCGCGACCTAAACCGAGTTCAATACGGTTAGGATATAAAGTCGCTAAAGTTCCAAACTGTTCAGCGACCACTAACGGTGCGTGGTTGGGGAGCATAATACCGCCAGAACCGAGTTTAATTTTTTGCGTATTTGCTAATAAATAACCCAAAAGAACTGCGGTTGCTGAGCTGGCAATGCCATCCATATTATGATGTTCCGCCAACCACAAACGGTCATAGCCGAGTTGTTCTGCGTGTCGTGCTAATTCAAGTGCATGATGCAGTGAAAACTGTACTGATTGATCATCACGTACAGGTGCGAGTTCAAGAATGGCAAATTTTGTGTCTTGCAGGGAACGCATCATTTATTCCAGCTTGATTAAAGAGAGTTTTATCATACGATGCTGCACTGATTTTGTATATCGAAAATTTTCGATATATGGGCGAGTCATGAGATATTGCCATTTAACAACGCGCGACATTCATCCAAAAAGCACGCTTTATAAAAAAACATTTATCCAAGCAAGTAGTCAGCAAACAAAAAGCACCCGAAGGTGCTGAAGAAGTTAGAAGTATCGTGAGAAATTAACGACGTTTACCATTTTTATAGTGACCTAAATGTAAGCCATTGTCTTTGCGGTAACGGTCATTATAACGGTAGTCATTGTAGCGATAGCCACGGCTATCATAGCGGCGGTCATAACGATCATCGTAGCGTTTGTTGTCATAGCGGTCATCTCGACGGTCTTCGCTAACTTTTTGACCTAATACTGCACCACCTGCAGAACCGAGTCCTGCACCGACATAGCCACCATTGTTGCCTGCCATATTGCGACCAACGCTATATCCACCTGCACCGCCCAAGGCAGCACCAATCATGGCACCGTTACGGTCACGTTTATTGGCAGAAGCTGCAGCACCGCCCGCACCACCAATGGCTGAACCAATCATCGCGCCTGTTTGTCCACCCATTTGTTGACCAATTGCTGCTCCGACAGCACCACCCAAGGCAGAACTTACGGCAACACGTGTATCGTTTGCATGCGCAGTACTCATAAGCAAGGCAGAACTTGCGATAACGCTACCCAATAAAATACGATTAAGTTTCATGCGGATGCTCCAAATATTGATTAATATGTTTTGTAATGAAGATATAGAAACAGATGGCAAAGATCGTGAAGGGCAATGAGGTAAATCTGCAAAGTTTGGTAAAGACTTTGTAATTGCACTGCTAAATTTCTTCATATTGATTATGGTCGTTTTTTTGAACTGATATATGAAGAAAAATTAATCCTATAAAAAAGCATCAAACCTGTGTTGATGCTTTTTTGCTGCTCTATGCCTATCGTTCAAGATTAACGACGGTTGCGTTTTTTCTTCCATTTACGTTCTTGATAGCGGTCATATTCTTTATCTTTCGAGATTTTATTGCCGAGTGCTGCACCACCTGCTGCACCTAAAGCTGAACCAATATAACCACCATTGGTACCGCCCATATTTTTACCTACGGTATAACCCGCACCACCACCCAAAGCACCACCAATTGCAGATTCAGTACGATGACGCTTATCACTCGCCACGGCTGCACCACCAGCACCGCCTAAGGCAGCGCCTAGTGTTGCACCCGTAGTACCACCCATATTTTTACCAATAGCTGTACCTGCAACACTGCCTAAAGCACTGGCTGCGGCAACGCGCGTAGTATTGTCTGCATAAACGTTGGCACTGAGCATTGAAGCTGTGGCTAAAGCTGCTGTCATTAACATTGCATTAAGTTTCATGTTGAACTCCATGTCCATTTACAGGACTTATTTATGATCAATTTTGATGGGCTCAATTTAACAAAGCGCCGCTTTTAAAATGTGGAGAGTGCAGACGAGATTGGTGTTCTTTGGTGTGGGCTTTGTATGAGTTTGATTAAAATTGCTAAAAAAATGTCCAAATGCGGATGCTAATTGCGGTACTTGGTGAGTTGTACATTCACCGCAATGCACAGCATCATCAAGCAGAAATACTGCTAGAACATCTGCAGATAGGCATTTCAAACATCGTACAGACTTAATAATTATGTTATTTGGGTGGTAGAATCGGTAAACTATGCGCAATTTTTTATTTCGCTGTGCTGCGTGTTGCATGTAACAGCCTTTGCATTGAGATTTTTTAAACAATGAAAGAATCGTTACGTTTACGATTAGATCAGCTTTCTGACCGCCATGAAGAATTGACTGCTTTGTTGGCAGATGTTGAAGTGATTTCAGATAACAAGCGTTTTCGTCAATTATCACGCGAACACAGTGATTTAGACGAAATTACGGCAGTGTGGTCACAATACACACAAGCTGAAGCCGATATTGAAACAGCCGAAGCAATGTTGTCTGATCCTGATTTTAAGGAAATGGCGCAAGAAGAAATTAAAGACAATAAAGCCCTAATTCAGCAACTTGAAGCTGATTTAAATATTTTAATGATTCCAAAAGACCCGAATGATGCTAACTCGGCTTATTTGGAGATTCGTGCAGGGACTGGGGGCGATGAAGCTGCGATTTTTTCGGGTGACTTATTCCGCATGTATAGCAAATATGCAGAGAGTCAGGGCTGGAGAATCGAAATTTTATCTGAAAATGAAGGTGAACACGGCGGATATAAAGAAGTCATTTGCTTGGTGAATGGCGAAGGCGTGTATGGTCGTTTGAAGTTTGAAAGTGGCGCACATCGTGTGCAACGTGTTCCTGCGACTGAATCGCAAGGTCGTGTGCATACATCAGCGTGTACTGTGGCAATTTTACCTGAAGTAGATGTAGACACCACGGTAGATATTAACCCTGCCGATTTGCGTATCGATACCTATCGTGCTTCGGGTGCGGGTGGTCAGCACGTTAACAAAACCGACTCTGCAGTGCGTATAACCCACATTCCGACGGGTACTGTGGTGGAATGTCAGGAAGAGCGTTCACAGCATAAAAACAAAGCGAAAGCGATGGCGTTGTTGGCATCACGTTTGGAAAATGCCAAACGTGCTGCAGCAGATGCAGCAACTTCAGAAATGCGTCGTGATTTGGTGGGTTCGGGTGACCGTTCTGAGCGTATTCGTACCTATAACTATCCGCAAGGACGTATGACAGATCATCGTATTAACCTGACTTTATATAAGTTGGATGCGGTGATGGAAGGTGATTTAACTGAACTACTAGATAGTCTGCATCGTGAATATCAGGCAGATCAGTTGGCGATGCTTGCTCAGCAAAACGGTGGTTAATGAATATTGCACAAGCCTTGGCGCTACGTGGTGAAGTCGATAGCTATGAGCGTCAAGAAAATATTTGGTTGTTAGAGCATTTTTTAGGACTCAGTGCGCTTGAATTAAAATATCGTGCAGATCAGGAATTGAGTGCCGCGCAAGAGCAGATGTATGTGCAGGCTTTGGCACGTATAGCAGCAGGCGAGCCTTTGGCGTATATCACAGGTTCACAGCCATTTTGGACACTGGATTTAAAAGTCACGCACGATACTTTGGTGCCACGTCCTGATACCGAGGTTTTGGTCGAAACTGTGTTGGCTTTGTCATTACAACGTGATGCTGTAATTGTCGATTTAGGCACAGGTACAGGGGCGATTGCTTTGGCTTTAGCATCTGAACGTCCAGATTGGCAGGTAACCGCAACCGATATTTACCTGCCAACGCTTGCAGTTGCTCAAGAAAATGCAAGCAAGCATGCTTTAAATCAGGTGCAATTTGCCTGTGGTGCATGGTTTGAGGCATTGGGTTCAGCAGCCGAGCCACGTTTTGATTTAATTGTATCTAATCCGCCGTATATAGATGCTAATGATGCACACATGTCTGCTTTGGCAGCAGAGCCTGAACGTGCATTGGTGGCAGCAGATCAGGGTTTGGCAGATATTCTGCAGATTATTTCGCAGGGTAAGCACTGGCTGAAAGCAAATGGATGGATTGCACTAGAGCATGGCTATGACCAAGCTTTAGCAGTGCAAGCGATTTTTGCAGAACACGGTTTTTCTGACATTCGTACAGTCAAAGATTATGCAGGCAATGATCGGGTGACTTTAGCACAATGGCTTGCTGGCTGATGTGTTATATCAGTTAAAAATCTTGTGAGATCTATTTATCAGCTTGCAAACATAGACGAATGATTAGCAAAGTTTAAGTGCAAGGCCAATTTATGAGCCTCAACTCAACTGATGTCAGCTTAGGTTGCCTTTCACTGCCAAAATTGCAGGTGGCAGTTCTTCGCCAAGTGAACTCAGCATTTCCCGTTCAATTAATCGCACCATGGAGTTGAGCGGTAAATCATTGTCTTGCAGGCCAAAAGGTTCTTCAAGTTGTTCGCTGAGAGCATCTAAACCTAAGAATAAATAGGCAATTAAACCCACCAAAATTGGTGTCCAGATTCCTAAACTTGCTTCTAAACTAAAAGGCAGAATAAAGCAGAAGCAATACACAGTGCGGTGCAACAAGACTGAATAAGAAAAAGGCAAGGGTGTGCTGAGAATTCGATCGCAACCTGCTTGCACATTACCCAATTCAACAATATGTTGATTCAAGCCTTGATAAATAATATCGGAAATTTCACCTGTTTTCAGTGCGCTGACTAACTCTTTTTGAATGCTTTCTAAAATAAACTGTGCGGCATTAATATGCGGAAATAATGCTTCATAATCTGCAGATGTGAGGTTGACTTTGTTTTGATAAAAATCGATAGGTTGGTTTTGATTGCGTAAACGGTTACGCAATAAATTACTAAACAACATGACCCGATACATCAAGACCCGACGCTGTTGATCTGGCAGTACGTATGAGTCACGTGAAATATGCCGTGATGTTGCAATTAACGTCCCCCACAATTTTCGACCTTCCCACCAACGTTCATAACTGGCGTTATTTCTAAAACTAAGGAAGATAGACAAAATAATACCGAAAATGGTAAAGCCAATGGCAGGTACGCTAGGGACTTGAAAAAAGTGGTGAGAAGACAAATACACTAAGACCGTAGAAAGGAAGACCACAATTGCAAGTGCAGGTAAGACCGTGGGTAAAATTGTCCCATACCATGCAAACAGTAGGGTAAAACTGTTGTTTTTATTGCGAATAATCATCTTGATGCATCCTTGAAGCTGTCCTTAGTGTTTCATAGACAAACAACGCTTGGCAAGATGATAGCTAGCTTTTGATTCAAAAAGCAGCAAGCGGCTTAAAGTCAATTTTTCTTATTTATTATTGCAACAGCCAATAAAAAAGTGATGCCATGAAGACATCACTTTTTAAATACTTTCAGCAAATGAATACCCGAAGTTTTAGTTTACATCGGGTAATCTTGCAAACAGTCAGGAATTTCAACTTGTGCCAAACTGTCTGTTTCTAAAGCTAAACATAGTGCAACAATTTTAGCGGTATCGCACAGGTGTTCATCTTTGAGAGCCAAACCTGCTTGTAAAGATTGTAAATCTTCTTGGCAAATATCTAGGGCTTGCGCTGCTTCAAGTGCATCTTCACGTTTGAAAAACGCAGACATGACATTACGTAACTGCTCTTCTGAGGTATTTAGAATACTTTGATTGAGTAATTCATCTAATTGTTCAGAAGCTTGGTTGAGGGAGTGAGAGAAATTTTGAACTAGATTGTGTTCAAGTACATCCATCATCTTAAGCATGGGGAAACCTCCAAAGATGCTCGTACATTTAATATTACAGGGGGAGTATGACAGCCGAATTGCATAAAATTTATGCTTTAAATTGATTGAAAAGTAAACTAAATTTAATACTTTGACAATGCAGTGCCGATGAACGTCCAGTTCACTGCTCAACCTTGAAATCACAGCGATGAGTTTTCTTTTATAATTAAGTTGTTTGTAAAATACACAAAATAGTGGCTGAGTAGTAGGTGATAAGTCACGCAATTATGAGCTTTCAATTATGAGCTTTCGGTATATTGTCGATATGCACCAGGATTGACCCCAGTCCATTTTTTAAAGGCACGATGAAAAGCGCTAGGATCATGGAAATTTAATTGATCGCTAATTTCCTGAAGTGATTGTTGGGTTTTGCTCAACAATTCAATTGCCGTATCTCGACGGATTTCATTTTTTAATTGCTGATAGCTGGTGCCTTCCTGCTTTAAACGCCGTTGGAACGTCGCTTCAGACATATTGAAATGTTGGGTTAATTCGTTCAGTTCTAACCACTCACTCGGCGGCAATCGCATTAATTGTTTACGGATTTTATGACTCAGCGCATGTGGGTTTTTATAACGCACCAAAAGGTTAAAAGGTGTTTGTTTTAAAAAGCGTTTCCAACTTTTTTTATCCTGCTTGATTTTTAAATCAAGATGTTTTGCCTCAAAATAAATCTTATGCGCTGTACACGCATATTCAATTTCATCACAGAAACGGACACGATAATCAGCATCATCCTGCGGGGCAGCACATTTGAGTTGCATGTTTAAAATAGCGATACGTTGTCCTGTCAGCCAGCACATCAAGCCATGAATCAGCATTAAATAAGTGGCATAACTAAACATCGGTTTCACTTGATCTTTATCGTGAATGGTTAAGATTGCATATTCACCATCTACGTTTAATTCACCTGAAAAATCATCCAGTATTAAATTAAAGAAATTTAAAATGTCCTGTAATGCGGCCTTTAAATGCTCTGCTTGGTACACCCATTTAGACAAGAGTTGATAACTGCCACGACGCATAGCATGGCTGTCCATGCCAAAAAATTCATCGTTCATGGCATCTGCCAGTGCAATCCACAATTGACCATATTGCTGAATTGACACCCTCGCTTTGTTGGAATGTAACAGCTCTGCAGGAATACCCGCCGTCTGCAAAATCGCATGCGTATCCATGCCGCGTTGCTGTGCAGTATGCAAAGCTTCATGGACTAAAGCAATTGAAATTGTACCTTTGCTGTAAGTGAGCTGAGTTGCATTCATGGGATGGCGTGGTATTCCATTTACAAGTTGAGTGTTCAAATACATCATAGTCGATGCAGGGTTTGGAAATTGTACTCTAGCTTGAGTGTGATTAATCTGTTTCTTAAGTTGTATCAACCTGAAAATTTATAAGGAAAATAAAATGAAAATTCAAGGAAAAGTCTGTGTGGTCACGGGTGGTGCATCGGGTTTAGGCGCTGCGACTGCACAACATTTAGTTGCGCAAGGTGCAAAAGTTATTTTGGTTGATATGAATCAAGAACTTGGGCAGCAGCTTCAACAGCAATTGGGCGAAAATGCAGACTTCGTAGCTGTAGACGTGACCGATGAAAACCAAGTACAGCAGCTTTTTAACCATATTGAGCAAAAATACGGACAGTTAAATGGCTTGGTGAATTGTGCAGGCATTGCACCGTCTGCCAAAGTCTTGGGACGTGGTGGTTTGCATGATTTGGCAATGTTCCAAAAAGTGCTGAATATTAATGTCACGGGCAGTTTTAATATGATCCGTTTTGCGGCACAACTGATGGCGAAATATGACTTAGCCGCCGATGAAGAAGAGCGTGGTGTGATTGTGAATACTGCTTCGGTTGCAGCATTTGATGGGCAGATTGGACAAAGTGCGTATTCTGCATCGAAAGGTGCAATTGTGGGGATGACGCTGCCTTTGGCACGTGAATTGGCACGTGAAGCCATTCGGGTGATGACGATTGCCCCCGGTATTATGGAAACCCCGATGCTGAAAGCATTTCCACAGCATGTGCAAGATGCTTTAGGGCAAATGGTGCCATTTCCACCACGTTTGGCAAAGCCTGAAGAATTTGCGCAATTGGTGGGTCATATTTTTGAAAATGGTTATTTAAACGGTGAAGTGATTCGTTTGGATGGCGCAATTCGTATGCAACCGAAATAAGTTATGACGATGATATCTCCATAAAATAGCCTAAGCAAAAATTCAAGTATTGAAAAACTGGATACTAAAAAACCGTTGCAATACAGCACAAGGATGTTGCGCGCATTTCTGACAAAAACAACATCTACCATATACACAGAGGGTCACCATGATTTTAAGCCATGAACAAAAAATGATTCAGGATATGCTGCGCAGTTATGCACAGGAAAAGCTTAAGCCAACTGCAGCAGCACGTGATAAAACTGCTGAATTCCCTGCAAAGGAGTTAAAAGAACTGGGTGAGCTAGGTGCTTTGGGCATGACCGTTGCAGAAGAATGGGGCGGTGCAGGTTTAGATTATGTATCTCTCGTTTTAGCCTTAGAAGAAATTGCTGCGGGTGATGGTGCAGTTTCAACGATTGTGAGTGTGCAAAACTCATTGCCATGCGGAATTACACAACGCTACGGCACAGAGGCGCAAAAACAAAAATATTTAACTAAACTGGCAACAGGCGAATGGTTAGGCTGCTTTTGTTTAACTGAACCACAAGTCGGCTCTGATGCCAGCGCGATTGAATGTAAAGCTGAAAAAGATGGCGAGGATTGGGTTTTAAATGGCACCAAGCAGTTTATCACCACAGGCAAATATGCAGATGTTGCTTTAGTTTTTGCTGTAACGGACAAAACTGCGGGTAAAAAAGGCATTTCCTGCTTTTTAGTCCCGACGAACACACCAGGTTATATCGTGGCACGTTTAGAAGACAAAATGGGACAGCACTGTTCCGATACCGCCACCATCGTGTTGGAAAACTGCCGTATTCCTGCAGAAAACCTATTGGGGCAAGAAGGTGAAGGCTACAAAATTGCACTCTCTAATTTAGAGTCGGGGCGTATTGGTATTGCCGCGCAATCGGTGGGTATGGCGCGAGCAGCTTTAGATGCAGCCGTGGACTATGCCAATGAGCGTAAAGCTTTTGGAGTTGAAATTGTGCAACATCAGGCAGTCGCGTTTCGCTTGGCAGATATGGCAACACAGATTGAAGCTGCACGACAGCTTATTCTACATGCCGCAAGCCTCAAAGATGCAGGCTTACCGTGTTTAAAAGAAGCATCTATGGCCAAGCTTTTTGCTTCAACCATGGCAGAGCGTGTGTGTTCAGATGCGATTCAAATACATGGGGGCTATGGCTATGTATCTGATTTCCCAGTTGAACGTATTTACCGCGATGTGCGCGTTAGCCAAATTTATGAAGGTGCATCCGATATTCAGCGTTTGGTGATTGCACGTGAAGTGACTAAGCGTTAAAGCTGAGTATCTAAAACTTTAGTCGGTGTCCAAAGCTTGCAAGGTTATTGCAGGATGTGGAAATTGAGAAAATGTTCAAATCATGTTTAGCTAACTTGATTGAAAAATACGCGAAGATCATGTCGTGATTGCGTTGCATGATTGACTTCAACACAGCAAACCTAATTTAAATTTTAAAGAGCGATTCAATCCTAACTTGTAAAAACGGTTAAAACAATAACGCATATTGCTGCAAATGAATTGCAGTGTCATCAGTTTAAGACGGAGCTTAAAAGAATGAAAACTTTGCAAGAGGCATATCAACAGTTTGATATTGAGCAACTGATTCAAACCCAATTGGCAGGAACGCCAACGGCACTTAATGCCTATGAAGAATGTTGCGGACGCTATACGGGTACTCAACAAACTGCCTTAATTTGGGAAGGCAAACACGGTCAAACTGCATCGTGGACATTTGATCAACTGGCAGAAGCATCTGGAAAATTGGCAAATTATTTTACTCAACTGGGCTTAAAAGCAGGTGATTGTATTGCAGGATTATTGCCGCGTACGCCTGAATTGTTAATTACGGTTTTTGCCACATGGCGCATTGGGGCAGTGTATCAGCCTTTATTTACAGCCTTTGAATCTAAAGCGATTGAGCACCGTATTCAAACTGCAAAGACGCAGCTCATTGTGACCAATACTGAGCAGCGTCCAAAACTAAATGCCTTGTCTAATGTGAAAATTTTAACTGTGGACGCAGCAAATCAAGCTCAAAACCATGATACAGATTTTTGGCAAGTTCTAAGCACTCAAGACACTTACTTTGAAACCGTGTATCGCAGTTTTCAAGATGATTTTCTGATGATGTTTACATCAGGCACTACGGGTTTAGCTAAATCTGTACCTGTGCCTTTAAAAGCCATTGTGGCATTTAAAGGTTATATGCAGCATGCAGTCGATTTAAGAGCAGAAGATTCATTTTGGAATTTAGCCGACCCTGGTTGGGCTTATGGCTTGTATTACGGTATTACAGGGCCACTGAGTTTGGGGCATAGCATTATTATGGATGAACGTCCATTTAGTGTTGATCATGCACTGGAAATTATCCGTAAATATCAGGTGAGTAATTTAACAGGTTCACCAACCGCATTTAGAATGTTCTTTGGTTTTAAAGAAAAGTTTGATGGTGATATTCAACGACATCTGCGTGTGGTTAGCAGTGCAGGCGAGCCGCTCACACCAGAAGTGATTCATTGGTTTAAGCATGATTTACAAGTCAATATTTATGATCAATATGGACAAACCGAATTGGGGATGGTGATTGCCAATCATCATGCACTGGAACATCAGAAAAAAGTAGGTTCTGCGGGTTATGCTATTCCCGGACATCGTTTCGCGGTTTTAAATGCACAGCATCAGGAAGTCGCTCACGGCGAAATTGGCACACTTGCACTGGATGAATCACAATCGCCTTTAATGTGGTTCAAAGGTTACGATGGGGATGACCGTAAATCATTTGTGGGACAGTATTATTTAACGGGTGATACGGTACGTTTAAATGAATTTGGTGGGATTGATTTTATTGGTCGTGCAGACGATGTCATTACAACTTCGGGTTATCGTGTCGGGCCTTTTGATGTAGAAAGTACTTTGCTTGAATGTGAGGAAGTGCTTGAATCCGCAGTAATTGGTAAGCCAGACCCAGAGCGTACAGAAGTGGTAAAAGCCTTTGTGGTGTTAAAAAATCAATATCAACCAAGCACTGCATTGCAGGAAAAGCTGCAACAGTATGTGCGTTCACGCTTATCGAAACATGCCTATCCTAAAGAAATTGAATTTGTCAGCAGTTTGCCTAAAACATCCAGTGGAAAAATTCAGCGTAATTTATTGAAGCAACAAGAAATTGCAAAACAAAATGCTTTTAAAAAAGTGAGCTAAATTCAGCCAATAGGCCCTGTTAATTATTGCGCCATAAGAAAAACGCCATTCATACAGATTGGCGTTTTTTTAAATCTGTATTCTTTATTTAAACCACCCGATTATGCAAGCACGAACTCAATCGATAGAAAATGTGTGCATCATATTGGTGATGTGATATTTTCAACTTTATGCTGACACAATGAACAAGGCTGCATGTACTTCGATTACGATAAAAGCATGTAGGCAGCGCAATACATATTGGGGGAGAACATCATGGTAACAGCTCATTTAAATTTCACGCAGCCGTCAAAGCGGATATTTACGAAGTCGATATGGATGGGTGCAGCTTTACTGTTGTGTGCCTCTGGCAGTTATGCACAAAACTGGAACCCAGCGCCAACTGCTGAAAGTACAGCCTATTCCAGCTATCCAGCAGCAAAAACGCCACAAAAAAATTATGCAGTCTTTGCCGAATACGCCAATTTTGAAGCAGATTTTGACAGTGGCGATACAGTAGAACTAGATGGTTTTGCTTTGGGTGTTTCCACCACGCCACATCGCTCAGGTTTTTATGGCAGATTGGAATTCTTAAAAAACAATGAATACGATTTGGATTATTATGAATTCAATATGGGCGGGAATTTAAACCTGATCAGCTATCATGGTTTTTATTTCAATACATACGCAGGTCTAGGTTATAGCGGCGCAAGTTCAAAGCTGCTTGCCAATGATGTCAATTTTGTCACTTTACCTGTGGGCGTAGAAGTCGGTTTGAACTTTGTTCCTGATTTCTCGATTTACGCCACTGCCGGTTATAAATGGTTATATGACAGCACCTCGAATACCACCTGTAAAGATGGGACAACCTCAGACAAAGTCGGGAATACGGCATGTTACTGGAATGGTGGAATTGCCTATTATAATGAATATATAGGCGATGCCGATGGCGTTACTTATAACGTAGGCATGCGGATGCACTTTTAAGCAAGTCGTTTTGCACATCTCCATCTGTTCAAATACGCAACAATTCAACCGCCGTCATGGCGGTTTGCTTTGAATACCCGTTATACTTGGCGTTTTGGTTTTGCAGAATAGGGCATTTTCTTGGAAAGCATATTCGATACTCAGTTGGAATTGAGCGATGCAGAAATGCATCTATATAGCCGACAAATTTTATTGGATGGCTGGGATATTGAAGCCCAAGAAAAATTAAAACTGGCCAACGTACTTGTTGTGGGGGGTGGCGGGATTGGCTGTTTAAGCGCAGAATTACTTGCACGTGCAGGCGTGGGAAAAATCACTCTGATTGATGCTGATGTGATTGAAACCAGTAATTTGCAACGACAAATCGCCTATACCCCCGCAGATTTAGGCTTTTATAAGGCCGAAATTCTCGCAAAAAGATTAATGCAAATTAATCCTTATATCGAGATTGTTTGTTTAACCACGCTGTTAGATGCGCAAAATGCAGGCACTTTAGTTGCCCAACAAGACCTAGTTTTAGATGGTTGTGATAATTTCAGTACCCGATATTTGGTCAATCAATATTGCCGACAATTGAATGTACCTTTACTCAGTGCCTCTGCCATTGGTTTTCAAGGGCAAATGTTCATGGTCGAAGGTGATTCTGCTTGCTATGAATGTCTGTTCCCGAAAGAACAACATGCCAATGAAAGTTTGCGCTGCGCTGACAGTGGCGTATTGGCAACCACTCCCAACGTCATGGCCAGTTTACAAGCGCATCATGCCTTATTGTACTTGGGTTTAGGCAACACCGTGCTGAAACAAAAGCTATTACTTTGGGATGGTTTAAGCATGAAACAACGCTTATTGTCGTTTGATCAAGACCACAACTGTCCAGTTTGTCAGGCAAGATAGCCTTTTTACTTGGCAATTTTTTGTTAAACTCTCACTACTTTAATATGACTCAGACATGATGAAAAATAATATCTGGTTAGATGGTTTACGTTCAGTTGCTCGCATGGGTGAAACTGCCGTAGTGGCAGCCAAAGCAGGCATTAAATATGCCACTGAAAAGCCAAGTAATGCCAAACTCATGCGCGAAACATTTGAATCTTTAGGTTCAACCTACATTAAACTTGGGCAGTTTATTGCCAGTACACCGTCATTGTTCCCGCGTGAATATGTCGAAGAGTTTCAAGGTTGTTTAGACCAAACTCCAACTTTACCGTTTAGCTATGTGCAGCAAGTATTGGCATCTGAATTTGCAGGGCGCAATTTAGATGAAATATTTGCCTCAATAGATGAAAAGCCTTTAGCTTCAGCATCTATCGCACAAGTGCATGCTGCAAAATTGGTAAGTGGAGAAGATGTGGTGATTAAAGTGCAAAAACCGGGGGTAGAAACTATTCTCTATACCGATTTAAACGTCTTGCACTGGGCGACTAAACTGCTCGAAAAAGCTGTGCCCAAAGTCAAATTTGCGTCATTGGCCGATATTGTCGAAGAAATCAAAACCCGTATGGTGCGTGAAGTCGATTTTATTGAAGAAGCACGTAACCTAGATGATTTTATTAATTATCTGAATTTAACCCAAAATACAAAAGCCACTGCACCTAAGGTCTATCATCAATATTCCACCCGTCGCGTATTGACCATGCAGCGTTTGTATGGCGTACCTTTGACCGATTTTGACGTGGTGAAACAAGTATCTAACGATCCATCGCAAGTGTTGATTACTGCCATGAATACATGGTTTGGTAGCTTGATGATGTGTAACAGTTTCCATGCCGATTTACACGCAGGCAACCTGATGTTGCTTGAAGATGGGCGTGTCGGCTTTATTGATTTTGGTATTGTTGGACAGCTGAATCCTGAAGTGTGGACTGCATGTATGGCTTTTATGGATGCTCTACAAAATACCAACTACACGCTTATGGCTGAAAATATGCTCAAAATGGGCATGACTGACACGCAAATTGATACTCAGGTTTTGGCAGCAGATTTAGAGCGTTTATTTAGTGGCGTATTGCTGGCCGATCCTCAAGAGTTGCTGACTTCTAACCCTGCCGATTTAAATGACATTATGCTCGATATGGTTGCTGTGGGTGAGCGTCATGGGATTCGTTTCCCGCGTGACTTTGCTTTACTGTTCAAGCAAATGCTGTACTTTGACCGTTTCATGCGCGTTTTAGCACCTTATACCGATATTTATGCCGATCAACGATTGCAGATGGTACAAAGCATTGATCCGAATTTGTTGTTAAAGCATTAATTATCCATATTGGGCGAATCAAGCCTTCTGGTTGCATGTTTTAAAGCCACCGATCTTTTGTTTTATGAGTTCAGTGTGGCTTTAAAATACGGCAAATATCCCTTTCAATAGACAGAGATAGAAGGATTTAAAATGAAATATAGAGTGTGGTCATGGATGCAATTATCATTGAAGGCTTAAAGGTAGAAACAGTCGTCGGCTGTTTTGCATGGGAGCGTCAGATTCAACAACCGCTTATGTTGGATTTGATTATTGCCACCAATTTAAGCCAAGCTGCAGCTTCAGATGAGTTGCAAGACACGCTCAATTATGCAGAAATTTGCAGCATTTCAGCGCAAGTGATTCAGCAGGCTGCGCCCAAATTGATTGAGCATGCCGCACAATTGGTATTGGATGCACTTTTTACGACTTTTGCCGCCATTGAATCCATTACCATCACCATTCGCAAACCTGCCATTATTCCAGAAGCCAATTCTGTAGGAATTCGTCTTGAACGCCACCGAAACGATTTTTGCCCTCGCTCTGGCGAGTAACTGCGAAGCACCGCGTCAGTTTAAAAATGCCTATCAGCAAATTGCTGCATTGGGCGAAGTGCATTTTTCGCACATTTATCTGATTCCATGCCGTGATGGAATTGGTGCAGACTATTGGAATTCTGCTTGTTTGCTAAAAAGCCGTTTAAGCTTTGAGCATCTAAACGTCATCCTTAAGGAATTGGAAGTTGCAGCAGGGCGTGTGCGTCCATCGCATGATATTCCGCTGGATATTGATATTATTGCGTGGGGTGAAAATTTAGCTCAAATGCAATTCAATCCGAAAAAAATGCCACTGGCTTTAGATGTTAAAATTCCAATGTGGGATATTTGGCAAGATGAGGCTTTTGTGCATCCAGAGCATGACTACCCAATTGTGAGTTGTGAAGAATAAATCAGCCAATAAAAGGGGTAGATTCGTACTACACATCTTTAAATTTTGGCTGTGATCTGTGATCTCGTTTCGGTTAACATCACCGTGTCATATCTTTCTGATATATTTGTATGAAAAACCATCAAAAATAATATTTTTCTGTATTTATACGGCTTTGCACTTAAAAACTATCCACAAAATCTGCGGATAAATCTTGGGATAACTCAAGATCGGCTCTTTCTCTGTTATTTTTTGATCGTTTTAATCGAGATGTTTTCTATTCCAATGACATAAAAAAACGCCCACAATTGTGAGCGTTTAAGTGTTATCAATTCATTAAATATAATAACTGGTCTTGGTCATGAGCTTGGAAATCGCAGTCATGGTCAAACGTACAGGTACAGGCAAATCTACACCACCTGCTTTGAGCGCCGTATCGCGATGATGCAATTCATCTTCATTCATTTGGACTAGAATTTTACGTGAACGATCATCTTGTTCAGGCAATTGGCTAATATGATGTTCTAAATGCAAGCTGACTTGACGTTCAGTTTCTGCCACAAAACCCAAACTGTATTTATCGCCCGCAATACCTGCAATTGCACCCATCCCAAAAGACAAGCCATACCATACAGGATTAAGCAAACTGGTGTGACTGTCTAACTCTTTTAAGCGGTCTTCGCACCACGCCAAATGGTCTTGTTCTTCAATTGCAGCCTGTTCCATTTCACGACGTACATTGGGCAATTTCGCAGTTAAAGCCTGACCGTGATATAAGGCTTGTGCGCAGACTTCACCACTATGGTTTACTCGCATTAAGCCTGCAACATGACGTGCTTCACTCACAGCCAATTTGGTTTCAACCGTATTGCCCGGGTTTTCACGTTGAGCCGAAGTTGTGCCAGGTACTAAACTACGTAAGGCTTGGTCAAATGAATGAATAAACTTGTCGATGCCTGTGTAATGACGCATGAAATTAATCCTCCAAAGAGTCCTGTGCAGTATCTAACATTGGCTTGAGCTTTAACAAGAGCCAAATCGTGAAAATGGCACTTAAAACCGCTGTGATACTAAATAGAATTTTTAAATCAATTTTTAAAACACTTAAGATTAAAATCGAGAAAACCGCAGACGACACCATAAAAATGGCATTTAAAATATTGTTGGCTGCGACCACACGTGCGCGGTGCGAGCGAGGGGAATAGGCTTGCATCATGGCATACAAGGGCACAATGTAAAAACCGCCACTAATGCCCAGTAAAGTGACTGCACACATGACATGATAATAACTCCAGCCTTGCTGAAAGACTTCGGCTAAGCCCAATAGCGCACCTGTTTTTTCTGGTACAAAAGCCAATGCGCCTGCCAAATAAAAAGCAAAGACGGTTAAACCGACTGCGCCAATAGGCACCATTTTAATATTAACGTCTGTACCGCCTATTTTACGGCAGAGCAAAGAACCCACACCGATACCGACAGAAAAGAGCGTCAGTAATAAACTCACCACGTTTTCAGAAGCATGCAAGTTTTGTTGAGTGAGTTGTGGAATTTGGGTTAAATACGTTGCCCCATAAAACCAATACCAAGAGTTTCCAAGTAAGATCAAAAAAATCATCGGCAGGCTTTTGGCATATTTTAAAGTCTGGAAACTGGTGCGGAAAAAATTCCAGTCAATTTGAATGTCGGGTGACGTGACGCGCTGCGTCAGCACAAAACGACTTGAGGCATAACCAATTAGTGCAATAATCACCACAGTTAAGCTAATCCAGACTAAATTGCCTGCAGATACCGAAATCACTGCACCGCCTAAAATCATCCCCAATAAAATTGCAATGGATGTACCTGACTGGAAAATTGCATTGCCCGACATCAGTTCATGCGGTTTGAGTACTTCAGGCAAAATGGCATATTTGATTGGGCCAAAAAAGGTCGATTGTGCGCCCATTAAAAATAAGGCAATCAGCAATAGCCACAAATTTCCTAAAATAAAACCAACGGTACCAATCAGCATGATGACAATTTCAAGCAGTTTGATGGCACGGACCAATTGGGCACGTTCATACTTGTCTGCTAATTGTCCTGCGGTGGCAGAAAAAATGAAATAAGGCAAAATAAACAGCAAGGCAGCCAAATTGTTCAGGGTGCTGACATTTGCAGATTGCTGGCTAATCAATCCATAGGTAAAGACCAAAAGCAGCGCTTGTTTATATACGTTATCATTGAGTGCGCCAAAGAATTGGGTGAGAAACATCGGCAAAAAGCGACGACTCTTTAACAAATGTTCATTTTTTTTCATGCGTGATTAACTTCGTTTAGTTTTATTAAGAAATGTGACCACTTGATATAATTGTACAGAAAATCATGTATGATGTTTCAAGTCTTTTCACTGATGAAAAAATCAAATAAATTGGTGTTTATACGCGGGTTGATTGGGGTTTTTCCATAAAAATTAAATCAGTTTAGAGTTTTTTATGCTTGTAAATACAAACTTTAAAAAATCAGTACTGTGTTCCAGTATGCATGCAATTTTATGCTGGAATATGCCGAAAAAGCTCGGACTAAGTCTGTTTTTAGGTTTAGTTGCATCCTCAAGTTTTGCAGAAAGTCTTACAGTACCCAATTCAAACGCTCAACTTGCTGAAAATCCTGCACCACTACAGAATCCAACTACAGAAGAAGCACAAAATTTAGCTGAAGAAATTAAACAATTGGCAGCAGCACAAGGAAAAGACAGTGCCGAAGATCTACAAAAAATAGAAGAAGCTTTAGAGCAAGCGCAAACACCTGAATTTAATAGTCTAGAAATGCTGCAACAGCAACAACAGGCAGGGGCATCTTTTGCTGAATTTCAGCCTATCGAATTTGAAGACTTAGAAGATTTACCCATTGCACCTGTAGATCAGGGGCTTGCCAATGAAATTTTTCAGGTGGCAGAACAAGCCAAACAAGAAGCGATGCTAGACCGCAATGGTCAAGTGCCAGAAACGTTGGTTCAAGACGCAACACAGCAGGAGCTACTGCAAATTGATCAAGCGCCTGTAAATGTTGATCAACTCATGACAAGCATTCAGGCAGACAGAAATTTCGTAGTGGAAGCCAATCCTTCAGACACCTTGACTGAATTGGGTTGGATGACGCAGGTCGAAAATGCCGATAAACCCGGTTTTTTCAGACGTTTACTGTATAGAGTCCGTCCACCGCGTGAGCTAAACACAGCCAAAGTGCCGCGTATTAGTGCAGATGTAGTCATTACCGCAAATGGCGCCAATGGTACACAAAACTCAATTGGAGAAGTGTCGCCCGATGCTTATCGTACAGCGGTGGATCATTTAAGTGCCAATATTAAGGCCAAACTTTCCAGTTTTACCCAGGAATCTTTTGCTGATTTTCCATCGGCATTGCCACAACTACGCACGTTGTCAAATCAGGCAGCGCAGGCAGTGGGTTTTTATAATGCCGAGTTTAAGTTTGAAAAACTCAGTGATAGCCGCGTGCGTGTGCATGTTGTGCCAAATCCACCTGTGGCGATTAAACAACAAAATATTGAATTTACAGGCGAAGGGCAATACGAGGCACAATTTCAGGTTATTGGCGTCTTGCCTGATCAAGAAGTAGATGATGTGTTTAATCATGGTTTGTATGAGCAAACTAAAAAACGGATTACCGATGCGGCTTCAGATAACGGTTATTTTGACAGTTACTGGCGTTTGCATGACGTTAAAGTCGCTCAACCTCAAAATACAGCCGATATCAATTTACGTTATGAAACAGGCGAGCGTTATAAACTCGGTAACGTCGAATTTCGTATGAGCGATCCAAACCAAGAATTCCCGCTAGATATGGATATTCTGCAAAGTATGGTCACTTGGCAGGACAATGCCGACTATACTTTTTGGCGTGTGAATGGTTTGGCCAACAACCTCACCAACTCGCGTTATTTTAACTACACCTTGGTTGATACAATTCGCCCTGATCCTGTCGAGTATCCTTTGGAATTACCGCCTGATATTCAGGCTTTGGTCGATCAACAAAAACTCTCTGTTTACGATGCCACAGTCGTCGATCAAAAACGGGTGGTGTCATCTCAGGAAGTGACGCAATCTGTGGTGAATGAAGCTGAGTTTGCAGGCACAGAAGAAGGTGCGAGCAACGATAAGCTGCGCATGCTACAAGCACAGCAAGAAGACAAACAATCAGAAGAAGAACGCTTAAAACAACAGGCACGTATCGACAAAAAAATTCCTGTGATTGTGACTTTAAATGCAGACCGCTTAAATAGTGCCGAAGTCGGTGCAGGTTTTGGAACTGACACAGGCGTGCGTTTGCGTGGGCAATATCGCCGTGCCATTGTCAATAAACGTGGTCACTCATTTGATGCCAACTTGGAGCTTTCACAAATTCGTCAAGCCATTGATGGACGCTATAACATTCCTTATAACCATCCACTGAATGATTATGTCGCGTTGGTTGGCGGTTATGAGCGCGAAGAACGTGACGATGTTGCACAAGGTGGCGGCTTGATGATTGAATCTGCGGTTGCAGGTGTAGACCGTGTGATTAAAAACCCAATGGGCAGTTGGCAACATACTTTTGGCTTGCGTTATCGACTGGATCGCTTAACTGAAGATGGCACTGTATTTTTGGAAAAAGTGCCTGATGCCTTTATTGCTAATGGTGATGTCGATCAACAATCGTTATTGCTTGGCTATGAAGTTTCACGTACCGACAGTAACCGTCGTGTTAACCCAAGCAAAGGTTTCCGCCAAATTTATAAAATAGAACTGGGGAGTGAATCACTGCTCAGCGATGCAGATTTAGCCATTCTAAATGCAGGTTGGCGTTTTATTTATTCATTGGGTGAAAATGACGATCATCAGTTTGTCGGACGCAGTGACTTAGGTTATATCTACACCGAAGATTTTAATAAAGTGCCTTATAATTTGCGTTATTTTACTGGTGGTGACCAGTCTTTACGTGGCTTTGACTACAAGTCTTTAACACCACAAATTGAAGGCTTTAAAATTGGAGGTCAGGCTTTGGCGGTTGGTTCATTAGAATATAACTATCAATTTAAAGAGGGGTGGCGCGCAGCAGTATTTAGTGATTTTGGTAATGCTTACGATAAAGACTTTAGCAACGACACCGAATATAGCGTAGGTTTGGGGGTACGTTGGGCATCACCAATTGGCCCAATTCGGATTGATGTGGCTTCTGGTATTTCAGATGACAATCATCCAATCCGTCTACATTTCTTTATTGGCTCTCAACTATAAATTTAAGACTTAGAGAACATTATGGCTGAAGTTGAACAGCAACCAGAAACCCCAGTAACGCCACCTAAAAAGCGTCGAATACTCAGGAGTGTTTTACTGTCACTGCTGTTGATGCTGGTTTTATTGGTGTCCGCTTTGGTGGTGATGTTCTCAACAGACCGTGGCTCAAAGTTCTTATTAGACAGCGTATTGCAGCGCCAAGAAATAATTCATTATGAATATGAAGGCGGTAATTTATGGCGTGGGATTATTCTGCGCAATATCATCGTCAGTTTAAAACCTGTTGATGTCAAAATTGACCGTGCCGATGTCATTCTTGGTTGGCGTGCCATTTTAGATAAAGAAATCCATCTCAATCGTGCCGATGTGCGTAATCTGCGGATTTATCCGAAAGGCCCACCAAGTGATGATCCATTCAAATTCAATGAAATTCGCTTACCTTTTGTTTTGCGTTTAGATACTGCCGATGTCGATCATTTATTGATTCAAACCGCCTCTGGTACGCAGGTCGATTTTTACGATATTCATTTAAATAATGCCTTGTGGTCGGGTACAGAACTGAAATTTGAAGATTCCAATATGGATATGGGATATTTGAATGTACGCAATGCCACAGGCGATATGAAATTTGAAGGTAAATATCCGCTTAATGTGGTGGGTGATTTAAATATTCCCTCTTTACATGACAGCTTAAATATTCACGATATTAAAGTAGTAGGCAAAGGCACACTCGACACGATTCAGGCGGGTGTTGCAACAAATACGCCTGATTTGCTCACGGGATGGGTAGTGTTGCATCCAATGCGTAAGCAAGTGCCAATGTTTGGTGAGTTACAATTTAAAAACTACCGTTGGCCTATTTTGACCGAGCAGGAACTTTTTACCCAAGCAGGTGCAGCTAAATTTAAAGGCGATATCAAGCGTTTAGATATTGATGTCAATACGGATTTGAGCGGTAAACACATCCCTAAAGGTCAATATACAGGTCTGATGTATACCGATTTAGTTCATCAACTGAATATCAGTAATTTAAATGCACAACTTATGCAAGGTGCTGCCAATGTAGCGGGCATTGTCAGTTGGGATAAAAAAGTCAATTGGGATTTAACAGGACGTCTGGATAAAATTAATCCTAAAGATCCACTAATTCCTCAAGTGGTCAAAGACTTTTTACCGCCAAGTTTAGATGCCAATTTAGCATCTAAAGGTCATTTGGAAAAAGGCACACACTTAACTGCACAAGTCGATTTTGACCAATATGAAACTTGGAATTTAAAACTCGATCAAAAACCTGCGCAGGGCAAAGCGGCAAATCCGATGTTGCTTGATGTGCGCTGGAACAACATAGACCGTGCTGTGCCGTATGTGGGTTGGTTGAAAAGTGAATCGGGTGATGTGCAATTGGCCTTGGTAGAAGGTCAGCAAGATATTTTTGTGGCGAGTAAAGTCAGCACACATGAAAAAACCATGTTACCTGCGGGCATGTACCAAGCCAAATTGAATTTAAAGAATAATCGTTTAAATATTCCTAATTTTAAATTTGATACTGCAGATAGTCATTTGGCAGGCAGCGCCGTCATTGATTTACCAACTGATAAACGTCAGTTGAAATGGAATGCGGTATTGGCTGCGAAAAACTTTAATCCGCAAAGTATCAGCACCGCAGCACCTGTTAATGTGTTAAATGGGCAGTTTAAAGCCAATGGTTTTGCATTGCCGAATCAGCAAATTATTCATTTGAAAGATATTAATTTGACAGGGCGTTTGGTCAATCAAAATGAAAACGTACATTTAACTGGGCAAAGCACCATTGCCTTATTGTTCCATGATGTGAAAGCTGGTGGTGGCTTTAAAAGTTTTGCCGTGAATTATGATGGTGGGTTAAATGCCAGTGCCATTCAAGGCAGTGAAGGACATTTAAAACTAAAATTATCGGGTACGCCGGAACTAATTAAAATTAGCGACTTACGCCATAATGGTGTTGCAGGGCAAATTGTGGCGGATGGTTTGCTGCATTTGAATCAGGGGGTGAGCTGGAATTTAAACGCTTCTTTAATTCGCTTTAAGCCGCACTATTTTGTGTCCAGTGTACGTGGTGAATTATCGGGCAATATTCGCACTCAAGGTATTTGGTCAGACACTCAAAAACGGATCAACATTGAACGTCTGAATTTGGCAGGCATGCTCAATAATAAACCTGTACGTGGTACGGGGAATTTAGCCATGTTGATTGATGCTAATCAAAAAGGCTTTTTACCACAACAGTTTGAAGCCAATAATCTATTTTTGTCTTATGCCAAAAATCAGTTACAAGCAACGGGGAATGCACAAAATCTGCGTATTAAAGTCAATGCGCCTGCTTTATACGAAATCTATTCAGGTTTACGTGGACGTGCGTATGGCTATATCAATGTGCAGTCGCAGCCACGCTTACAAGCCACTGCCAATTTCGCTGTTGATCAGTTCAGTGTAAATAATATTTTCAGCGTGCGTAAATTGCGCCTACAAGGTGAATTGCCAACCTCTGAAAATACGCCAACGCTGATGACGGCATCCATGGAAAATTTACGCAGTGGCAACCGTGGCATCGAGCAAGGGCAGATTTCTTTAGCAGGTACACGTCAGGCACATATTTTAAAACTAGAAGCCGAAAATAAGCTGAGTAAGTTTTATGTACAATTGGCGGGTGGTTTAAATGCACAAAATGATTGGATGGGACAAATTCAGAAAGGAGATTTTGACTCCTTAAGAACCCACTTGGCACAGCGCCAAAACGCAGCCGTGATTTATCAACATAGAACCAGTGAGTTGTATGTTGGTGCGCATTGTTGGATGAGTCAGCAAAGCCAATTGTGTTTTGATCAACCTATTCGTGTGAGTAAAACCAAAGCCAATGCATCATTTGTGACTCAAAACTTAGACTTAAATGACTTTTCTGCATTTATGCCTGAAGGTTTGGCGATTACAGGCAAGGTTAATGGGTATGCCAAAGCGGCGTGGGCAAAAGGACAGAAGCCAAAAATTGATGCACATTTGGTCACGCGTGATGGCGTCATTGGACTTGCTGCGGACGATCCACAAGATATAGGCTCAACCTTGCGCTATGAACAAGTGGCTGTGGTCGCAAAAAGCATTGCCGAAGGCTTGAAATTACGCATAGATGTGAAAACACCTGAAATTGGTACAGGTTATGCCAATGTGCTGATTGATCCTTACACTAAAAACATGCCAATGCGCGGTGAAATTGCCTTTGATCAGGTACAACTTAAAGTTTTTAAACCGTTTATTGCCGATGTGCGATCAATGGCAGGCATTTTGTCCTTTGCTGGCAAGATCAATGGGACTTTAACTTCACCATTGCTCACAGGTGAAATGCGCCTGAAAGATGGTGCGATCAGCATGATTTCGTTACCTGTAAATCTGACCAATGTGCAGGTCTATTCCTCTATCCGCCAAGATCAAGCCAGCATTAATGGCGCATTTAACAGCGGTGGTGGTGTAGGGCGTTTAACGGGCAGTGTGGATTGGAAAAATGATCCGCGTATTCAGTTAAATTTAAACGGTAAAGACTTATTAATTCGTCAAGCACCGCTAATTACTGCAATGATTACGCCAGATGTATCCTTAGATGTTTTACCTTTCCAGAAAAAACTGAGTTTAAAAGGACGTGTAGATGTACCTCGGGCTTTAATTTCTATGCCTGAAGTGTCTGCACCTGTGGTTAACGTGTCTTCGGATGTGCGTGTGGTACATGAAGGACAAGATCAACTGGCATTATTACGTTCAGCTCGTCCATGGGATATTCGTGCCGATTTTGAATTGAATTTGGGTGATCGGGTCATTTTCCAAGGTTTTAATAGCCGTATTCCACTGATTGGACGTTTGTATTTATCTCAACGTGGTTTAGAAACTGCGATGCGTGCCAATGGTGCGATTGGGGTCAGCCAGCGTGTGAAAATTGAAGCCTATGGACAAAGTCTGGATTTGAACCGTGCCATTGCGCGTTTTAATGGCCCAATTTCTAACCCAACTTTAGATATGGATGCCAATAAAAATGTACAGGGCAGCATGGTCGGCTTTAGAGTTACAGGCACAGCCAGCAGTCCGAACATTCAAGTGTATAACGATGCAGGCTTATCTGAACAAGAAGCATTAAATGCTTTGATTACAGGTCGTATCAATGAAGGTACCAGTGGTTTGAGTCAGACCGAAAGCTTTAAGTCAGACGTCAACAATACTATTGCAGCGGCAGGTATTAGTATGGGCTTAGGTGGTACACGTGCCTTGACCAATCAAATTGGACGTACATTCGGTTTAAGTGGTTTGGCACTTGATGCCCAAGGTACAGGCGATGATACCCAAGTCAGTTTGACGGGTTATATCACCCCAGACTTGTTTATTCGTTATGGCGTGGGGGTTTTCACACCTGTCAATAAGTTGACTTTGCGTTATCAAATGAATAAACGACTGTATTTGGAAGCTAGTCAAGCTTTAGAACGCGCCGTGGATATTTTCTATAACTGGCGCTTCTAACGGCAACTTCACTTAAAAATGCGTTCAATCAGAGCGCATTTTTTAAGCTTGTACATGGATAGTTTCGTATTTATGCAAACTTTTGATTATCATAAGCACAACAGGAGAGCTTCAATGAAAAAGATTTTGGTGGTGACTGCAGTGCTTGCATTAATGGGCTGTGCAGAAAAGAAACCCTTAACCCCTGAAGAACAATGGCAAGGCTATTGCCGAAGTGTTGGCAATGCTGCGCGTACCATCATGCTAGATCGTCAAAATGCGATTGAAAAAGAACGTGCGATTGAGCATGCCAATAAAATTGAAGATGACATTACTCGTAATTTTATTTTAGAGATTATTGAGCAAGTCTATGCATTGCCACTTGAAGAAATTAATGGTGATGTTGATGCGGCACGTGAAAAAGTCCGTACGCAATTTACTGAAAAATGTATCGCGACACCGCATGATAAAATGCCTGATTACAAGCCGTTCTAAAAGAACGGTTTTTTTATGAATTAAAATTGAAATATGTTTTGTACTTCTACTATCTTTTATCAAAAAATAGCCTAAGTGAATCAAACGTCTAAAACTAAAATAAATAACAAATAAATTGTGACAAGTTCTAAATCTTAAAACTGGCAAAGCTTATCTTTTTCATGAATAATTAAAAACATAACAAAAACAGTAGGAGCGCATAATGGAAGTGGTTGCTTACCTGCATAATGCAGATTTGCTCTTAGAAGATGAACAAGGTGTCGCGGTAATTGGCGGCAGTCATTATGTTTTAAGTTTAGGTGATCGGGTGTATTTACGTCAGCAAATTGATGCACCTGCAAAGATATATCAAGTTCAAATTTCATTTACCAGTGCAGAACACTGTATGCTGCATGAAGATGAAATTCAACTCAAGTTTGAAGGTAGTCGCGAACAATTACAGCACTATCTTCAAGCCACAACAGTACACTAAGGTGGAATATCATTCATTCATTAGAACAGGCAACATGAGTGTTGCCTTTTTTACGAGTTAAACTTTAGGCGAAAAGTTAGTGTACATACAGACAAAGTTAAAATTAAGTCGTGTTTTGTCTGTAAATTGAACAATATGCGCATCATTTAGTTATAAAATAATGGGCATCACAAAGAAACACTCTAGTTGCATTAACTTTTAACCGGAAGTTTAGTAAAATTTTGCAGTCCATATTGTTTGTGATGCTTTAAAAGCAGGAATTCACAAATAATTTTTTAAAAAAGAGGAATAACACCGTGCTAGAAGCTTACCGCCAACACGTTGAAGAACGTGCCGCACTCGGAGTCCCACCGAAGCCACTTGATGATGTGCAAACAGCTGCATTAGTTGAATTATTAAAAAATCCACCAGCAGGCGAAGAAGCTTATTTGGTTGATTTGATTGAAAACCGTGTACCTGCAGGTGTTGACCAAGCGGCATACGTTAAAGCTGCTTTCTTAGCTGCTGTAGCAAAAGGTGAAGCAACCTCTCCACTCGTTTCTAAAGAGCGCGCAGTTTACTTACTAGGTACAATGCTTGGTGGTTATAACGTAGCACCTTTAGTAGAGCTTTTAGACAATGCTGAATTGGCTGGCTTAGCAGCTGAAGCATTGAAAAACACTTTGCTTGTATTTGATGCGTTCCATGACGTAGCAGACAAAGCAAAAGCAGGTAACGAAAACGCGAAAGCAGTTTTACAATCTTGGGCTGATGCTGAATGGTTCACTAGCCGTAAAGATGTACCTGAAGAAATCAAACTTACAGTGTTTAAAGTTACTGGCGAAACCAACACTGACGACTTGTCACCTGCACAAGACGCATGGAGTCGTCCAGACATTCCATTGCACGCAAATGCAATGTTGAAAAACGTACGTGATGGCATCAACCCAGAAGTTCCTGGTGAAGTTGGTCCATTAAACCAAATCAAAGACCTTATCGCGAAAGGCAACCAAGTTGCTTACGTGGGTGACGTTGTTGGTACAGGTTCTTCTCGTAAGTCTGCAACTAACTCTGTACTTTGGTTCTTCGGTGATGAAATCGCGCACATTCCAAACAAAAAAGATGGCGGCTACTGCTTAGGTGGTAAAATTGCGCCAATCTTCTTTAACACAATGGAAGATGCGGGTGCTTTACCAGTAGAAATCGACGTTTCTAATATGAACATGGGTGATGAAATCACTCTTAAAATCGACCATGCTGCTGCTAAAGTAACAGCGTTCAAAGACGGCGCACAAATCGCTGAATCTGAACTTAAAACTCCAGTGCTTCTAGACGAAGTACGTGCAGGCGGTCGTATTAACTTGATCGTTGGTCGTGGTTTGACAGCTAAAGCGCGTGAAGCTTTAGGTCTTGCACCATCTACTTTGTTCCGTACTCCAGTACAACCTGAAAACACAGGCAAAGGCTTCACTCAAGCTCAAAAAATGGTAGGTCGCGCTTGTGGTCTTCCAGAAGGTCAAGGTGTTCGTCCAGGTACTTACTGCGAACCTAAGATGACTACTGTTGGTTCTCAAGATACAACAGGTCCAATGACACGTGACGAATTAAAAGATTTAGCTTGTTTAGGTTTCTCTGCAGACTTAGTAATGCAATCTTTCTGTCACACAGCTGCGTATCCAAAACCAGTTGACGTTCAAATGCAACACACGCTTCCTGACTTCATCATGAACCGTGGTGGTGTTTCTTTACGTCCAGGTGACGGTATTATCCACTCTTGGTTAAACCGTATGCTTCTTCCAGATACAGTAGGTACTGGTGGTGACTCGCATACTCGTTTCCCAATTGGTATTTCTTTCCCAGCGGGTTCTGGTCTTGTAGCGTTCGCTGCAGCAACTGGTGTTATGCCACTTGACATGCCTGAGTCTGTACTTGTGAAGTTCAAAGGTAAAATGCAGCCTGGTATCACTTTACGTGACCTTGTACATGCGATTCCTTACTACGCAATTAAAGAAGGTGACTTAACTGTAGAGAAGAAAGGTAAGAAAAACATCTTCTCTGGTCGTATCTTAGAAATCGACTTAACAGAAATGGAAACTGACTTAACAGTTGAACAAGCATTTGAATTGTCTGATGCTTCTGCTGAGCGTTCAGCTGCAGGTTGTTCTATCACACTTTCTGAAGAGAAAGTTGCTGAATACCTTCGTTCAAACATCACCATGCTTAAGTGGATGATTTCTGAAGGTTATGGCGATGCGCGTACTATGGCTCGTCGTGTTGAGAACATGGAAAAATGGTTAGCGAACCCATCACTTCTTAAAGCTGATGCTGACGCAGAATACACTAAAGTGTATGAAATTGACCTTGCAGACATCAAAGAACCAATCCTTTGCTGCCCGAACGATCCAGATGATGCAAAACTTCTTTCTGACGTTCAAGGTGACAAAATTGATGAAGTGTTCATCGGTTCTTGTATGACAAACATCGGCCACTTCCGTGCTGCTGGTAAGTTATTAGACAAAGTTCCTGGTGGTTCTTTATCTACTCGTCTATGGTTAGCGCCTCCAACTCGTATGGACGAGCGTCAACTTATGGAAGAAGGCTTCTATAACACTTACGGTAAAGCGGGTGCGCGTACAGAAATGCCAGGTTGTTCATTATGTATGGGTAACCAAGCACGTGTAGCACCGAACACAACTGTAGTATCTACTTCTACACGTAACTTCCCGAACCGTTTAGGTCAAGGTGCAAACGTTTACTTAGCTTCTGCTGAGCTTGCATCTGTTGCAGCGGTACTTGGTAAGTTACCAACACCAGAAGAATACCAACAGTACGCTTCTCAAATCGACAGCATGTCTGCTGACATCTACAAGTACTTGAACTTTGACCAGATGGAAAGCTACACAGACGCTGCTGCGAATGTAGACACCAAGAAAATTGCTGCTGCTCAGTTGACCTAAGTTAGGAAAAGCAAACGCAAGAGCAAATCTATGATTTGTTCGAGTGTTGAGCGATAAGCAAGATCAAATAAGGGCTGATTATTCAGCCCTTATTTTTATGCGTAAAATTTCAATCTAATAATGAATGACATTTAAAACAGCATAGATTGTGATATTTCAGCTTGCCTAACTGATTTAAAAATAGGGGCGCAAGCTATGAAATAAATTAGAATTTAACTTATTAAAACAATATAAATTTGCCTATCAATACCGTTTGTCATAAAATAATGTAAACTGCGTCACAAAATATGGTGGATTAATGCTGGTATTCAATTTTAATTATAATTTTTGGTAAAAACTTTATTGAAATGAACTACTTAGTTTTAATTTTAATGAAATTGGATATTTTTTAATAACTTACTATAATGATTGTAAAATTATGTAATTAAAATGTGTCATATTATTAATGCATTGACCAATTAAAAAAATTTTGCGTCTCTCTTTAAATATGAAACTGGGTTGTTTTTATGAATTTAATAGAAACAGTTTTTGACTTTAAAGCGCTTTCAATGCAGCAGCAATCGTATTTTTTTGAAAAAATTTATCAATTCGATCAAAAAATCTTTCCAAATTCGAGTTTAGAAGAATTTAAAGCCTTTGTTTATGACCCCGATGCAATCGCAGTCACGGTTATTCAATATCATGATCGAGATCAAGTGGTTGGGCAAAATGTTATTCCTTTTATTTTGATTCATTATAATGAACAGCCTATGCATGTGGTCAATTCACGAGCGGGTTTTTTGTCTGAATATCAAAAACAAAATTTGACGATTCCAAGTGCAGTCAAAGCCATGTTGAATCGACGCTTAAAAAATCCATTTATTCCATTGTGGTTTGTGATTAGCATTAATCAACCGAAGATTTATTCTTTGTTTGCTTCGCGTTCTAAAAGTTTTTTCCCAAGAGTCGGGAAAACTATGCCTAAGGAATATCATGAAGTTTTGCAGCTTATGGCGGCACGGTATCCTGAAATTCAAAAGCGCGGTGAAGGCGTATATGTGCATGAAACTCATTCTCCAGCACGAAGTTTTGAGCAACTGATGCATTTGAGAATTCCGCAAGATGTACATTCCAATTTCTTTTTGCAGCACGCGCCTGATTATTTTGATGGTTGGGGCATTATGTGTATTTGTAAATTAGACGGTAAAACTTTATCTGAAACGGCACTCAATTTAGCACTAAACAGAAAAGTGGATTAGGTGCTTATCACATCGAAAAACTGTAATCATCTGTACGTATCCTGTTGACTCTATACTGCAGTAGATGATGAATTTGGGCAGTGATGGGGTGTAACCATCATCTTCACCAAAGTTTTATTGAGTGAAATAATGATCTTGATGTTTGCAGTTGCGACAAAATAAGGACACATAATTTTCTGCGTCATAATCGACAGTCAGTTCATCCGATCCGCAGTGCATACAGCGTTTAAGTGAATAAAATTTAAGTCGTGCTTCAATTTTTCGCCAAGAACGCCACACAGGTTGAAAGAAAATCCTTTCGTCATAACCCAAAAAGCGGAAGAATAAAATTTCGCTCATATAGCTGAAAGGCAAATTAGGCGGGCGTGGCAGGGTAGAGGTCTCCCATTTTTCAGCCACTGACCGTTCTCGGTATTGCTGCACAGTCTTTTTCAGTAAATTGGTATTAATAAAGTTTTCATTACGCGGTTTGAGTGCTTTTTGTTGGTATAAAAATTCCAAAGCAGTTTGCACCAAGTAATAAATTTGCCCAACCGCCAAGACATCTAAAAGTCGGTAGCAAAAGCTCTGAAAACTATGGTTGCCCGCAATTTGTATTCCCCAAGTCCGACAATAAAATTGCATAAACTGCACAATCTCTTGATACAGCAATAAATACAGCGCATCTTTGACTTCATCTGCTGTTTTGAACGGTGTGCCCATACTCAGATTTTCATAAAACCAATAACGTAATTGTTGTGCAATGCTGAATAAGCTTGGTTCAGAATAACCATCTAAACGGACATTGATATAATATTGCTGCGCATTTTCCGCAAAATCTTTGGCAATTAATATTTGCTCTTTTAGCAAATGTTTGATCATGCCGTGCTGGAAAAAATAGTTGGGGGTAATATTTAAATACTTGATTTTTTCCCAATCTATAAATTCTTCATGTGGAATATGTTCCTGTGCATGCTGATCTAAAATACTCAATAAAAATAATTTATCTATAAAACGCAGCTGATTTAATTCGCGTTCAGGTGCATCCTGTTTTTTGAATTTTTGTTGTTCTTGCAAGCGGGTTTCCGCCATGATTTTTTTGCGTTGTTGGGTACAGCTTGCGCAATGACAGTTTTGTTGTTGGCTATTTTGAAAGATGCGATGTTCACAATGACTACATTGGTGAAAATTTAATTCCTGCTCATATTGTTCTGCTTCTACCCAATACATAGATGCCTGACACAAAGGGCATAATGTGCTTTCATCTAATTGTTTTTGCAGAATTTGTAGCATTGTGAAATAGAAGCTCAAGTAAATCGTGATATGTCATTATACATGGCTTGTGTACTGAAAGGTGGAAGCTTCTGTGCTTTTGATCATCATCAAAATTAGCCTGTGTTGGTCGTATTTGAAGTGAAGTTGCATATCAAAATATTAAATTTACGCGTAATAGCAATACAGGTATTGATTTAAACAGTCTGCTTTTATGTTACTTGTAAAGGATTAATCCAGATAGGATTGAAAAGCTTGGGTTGAGCGCCCATATAAATCAGCATTGTTGAACAAGACTGAAATAGATTGTGCGCAGACAGATGTTGAAAGTTGTCGTATGATCATTGCAACTTTACAAAAACAAGCGCATCGCCACAAAGAATGAGGACAAGATGAATATTGCAGCAAATCCTATGGTTGAAGCCAGCCAAACTATCTATTTAAAAGACTATCAAAAACCTTCATTCTTGGTAGATGCTGTAGAGCTAGATATTCAAGTCTATGCAGATTACACCCAAGTGGGTGCAACATTGAAAATGCAGCGTCAGACTGCAGGCGATTTGGTGTTATTGGGCCGTGATTTAAAATTGAAATCTATTATTTTGAATGGCACGGAATTATCGGAAAGTGACTATCAATTAGATAGTGAGCAGCTTCGCATTGCAAATGCACCTGATCAAGTCACGTTAGAAACCATCGTGATCATTCATCCTGAAAGCAATACGCAACTTGAAGGCTTATATCAGGCAAGTTCTGATTTATTTGTTACCCAAAACGAGCCTGAAGGTTTCCGTAAAATTACCTTCTATCCTGACCGCCCAGACGTATTGTCGGTATTTACCACACGTGTTGAAGCCGATAAAAAATATCCTGTGTTATTGGCAAACGGCAACTTGTTAGAAACAGGTGAAGCAGGCGAAGGTCGTCATTATGCGATTTGGCAAGACCCGACCAAAAAGCCAAGCTATTTATTTGCTTGTGTGATTGGCGATTTGGCAGTCATGAAAGACCATTATGTGACATCTGAAGGGCGTAATGTTGCACTGGAAATTTATGCAGAAGAAAAAGACATTCCAAAATGCAAAATTGCTATGCAAGCGTTAAAACATTCGATGCGTTGGGATGAAGAACACTATGGTCTGCCGTATGATTTAGATAATTATATGATTGTGGCGACCAGTGCCTTCAATATGGGCGCAATGGAAAATAAAGGTCTGAATATTTTCAATACGTCATGTGTATTGGCCGATGAAGAATACACCACAGATGCCGCAATTATGCGCGTACAGTCCGTGATTGCGCATGAATATTTTCATAACTGGACAGGTAACCGTATTACTTGCCGCGATTGGTTCCAGTTGTGTTTAAAAGAAGGTTTAACGGTGTTCCGTGACCAATCTTTCTCTGAAGATTTACAGTCTGCCGCAGTACAGCGTATTGATGATGTGGCGGTGCTCAAAGCACATCAATTCCCCGAAGATTCTGGCCCGTTATCGCACCCGCCACGTCCAGATCATTTTGTAGAAATTAATAACTTCTATACCGCAACAGTCTATGAAAAAGGTGCGGAAATTAACCGCATGATGTCGACTTTACTCGGTAAAGAAAAATTCCGTAAAGGTAGTGATGAATATTTCCGTCGTCATGATGGACAAGTAGTCACGGTTGAAGATTGGGTCAATGCTTTAAGCGCAGGTTCAGGTGTCGATTTATCTAATTTCCTGACTTGGTACAATCAACCAGGCACACCAAAGCTTGAAGTGCAGGGCGAATACGATGCGGCTGCGCAGGTTTATCGTTTAAATTTAAAACAAAGTCTGAAAAGCAATGCCAAATATCCAAACTTAAAAGCATTGCCTATTCCTGTTGCATTGGCATTGTTCAATGCAGAAACAGGCGAGCAATATATTTTGCAGTCTGAAGCTTTGGTTGAAAACTCAGTAAAAGATGGTGTGTATTTGTTTGATCAGGCACAAGCAAGTATTGAATTTAGCGGTATAACTGCGCATCCCGTTGTTTCTTTATTGCGTAATTTTTCTGCACCTGTGAATTTAGAATTTAACTATTCTAATGATGAATTGGCATTTTTAATGCAGCACGAAACCAATGGCTTTAACCAGTGGCAGGCGACTCAGACTCTATTGGAACGTATTTTATTGGAAGAACATGCAGCAGATACTTATTTGCAAGCCATGAAAAATACAGTACCTGCTTTAATTGAAAAAGATCCTTTGTTGGCATCACGTATTTTTGATGTACCTTCTGAAGGCTATTTGGGCAGCCGTATTGATCAAAATTATCAACCTGAAAAAATTCAGCAACAACGCAATGCGCTGTTAGATACATTGGCGCGCGAACTTGGTGCATTCTGCAAAGAAACCTATTTAAGCCTTGATCCAGACATGCAGCAAGATTTCTCTCAGGCAATGGGTGTACGTGCTTTAAAGAATATCATGTTGGCGTTAATGGCACGTCAGGGCGATGCCGAAGCGTTTGAGCTGGCAAAGCAGCAATACCAAACAACTCGAAATATGTCTGAGCGTTTAGGGGCATTGCGTGTCTTGGTGTGGAATGATGCACCGCAAGCCAAAGCTGCTTTGGAAGATTTTTATACACGTTTTAAAGATGAAGCTTTAGCACTTGATCAATGGTTTATGGTTCAAGCTTCACATCCAAAAGCGACAGCTGAAACCATTCAGGCTTTAACTGCACATCCTGATTATGATTTGGGTACACCTAACCGTATTCGTTCAGTCAGTGGTGGTTTAAATAGCAACCCTGTGAATACATGGAGTTTTGGTGTTCAGCATTTTATTGACTTAGCCAAGTATTTAGATGAGAAAAACCCAATTGTAGGTTCGCGTTTATTGCAGGTGTTGTCGCGTTGGTACACTTTGGCAGAGCCACAACGTAACCAAGTGCAAGCAGCGTTGCTAAATTTGCAGTCTGTGGTGAAATCTAAAAACGTGGTTGAAACCCTAAATAGTATGTTAGAGGTTTAAGTTAAAAAACTAAAAGCCATTTCATCAATTCGTTGAAATGGCTTTTTTGTGGCTGGAATACATTAAAAATAATCTAGCTTAGTCACAGCGAATTTGATATTCATTTTTATAGTTGGTGTAAGTTTCATTTAATTCAGCAAGTAATTTTTTCTCGTTATATTGCCGATCTTCAGGTTTAGAATTTTTAAGTACAATTGGCATATATTCATGTTTGTAAATCTGCGTATATTCTTCACAAATAATATGTTTGCGCTCATCTGCAGAATAGTTATCTAAATCGCGAAGCAAGTTTTCATTCATTTTGGTATTGATGAGATCGAGTTCATCAAACATGCTTGGGGCTTGATCTGACGGTTGGGATGGGGAACAGCCGAAAGTGATAAAGCTACATATCAGAACGTAAACCCACTGCTTCACATTGACCCCAATGATAAAAAATCAAATTTATATTATAGCCTTAAAAGCGTAAAATTTAAGTGAATAGTCAGTTTTATTGGCAGTGAAATCAATTGAATGACAGTGTGTCGATTTTGTGTATTTAGACAATATGGCTGACTTGGGAAATGCAGTTTTATGTGTTAGTTTTGATGAAAATGAATGTTTTTCTGCGCTGAATTTCTGCAGATGAGTATCTAAAAAATCACGAAAAATTGAGGCATGAAATGGCTAAACATTATGACTATTTGGTAATTGGGGCAGGAAGTGGTGGTATTGCTTCGGCCAATCGCGCGGCGCAATATGGTAAAAAATGTGCATTAATTGAAGTTGCAGATTTGGGCGGGACTTGTGTCAATGTGGGGTGTGTGCCTAAAAAAGTGATGTGGTATTCTGCGCAAATCGCCGATGCTATTCAAAAATACGGCCCAGATTATGGTTTTAATACTGAATTAAAATCGCATGATTGGAATACGTTAATTCAAAATCGTCAAGCTTATATTCAGCGTATCCATGCATCGTATCAATCAGGTTTAGCTAAAAACAATGTTGATGTGATTCAGGGCTTTGCTCGTTTTGTAAATGAAAAAACAATTGAAGTAAATCAGCAGCAATACACTGCAGATCACATTTTAATAGCCACAGGAACTGAGCCAACACGTCCAGATATTGAAGGGGCAGAGCTAGGAATTGATTCAAACGGTTTCTTTGAATTGCAACAATTACCAAAACGCACGGCAATTGTCGGTTCGGGTTATATTGCCGTAGAGTTAGCAGGTGTTTTAAATGGGTTGGGTTCAGAAGTTGGATTGTTTATTCGTAAACAATTGCCGCTGCGTAGTTTAGATCAATTTTTAGGTGAAACATTACTTGAATGTATGCGTGATGAACATATCCAAGTGCATACGCAAGCCATTCCAAAGAAAGTCACTCGCCAAGCGGATCAGTCTTTGTTATTACATCTTGAAGATGGTTCACAGCATGAGGTCGATTGTCTGATTTGGGCAGTTGGACGTAAACCAAATACACAAGCATTGAACTTGGCTGCTGCAAATGTGCAGATTGATGAAAAAGGATATATCGCAGTAGATCAATTCCAAAATACTAGCCAAGCGGGTATTTATGCGGTGGGCGATATTATTGGAAAAATTGAGCTGACACCCGTTGCTGTTGCAGCAGGACGCAAATTGTCTGAGCGCTTATTCAACAATAAACCAAATGAATATTTAGATTATCAAAATGTTGCCACAGTGGTCTTTAGTCATCCGCCTATTGGTACGGTGGGATTAAGCGAAGCACAAGCCATTGAACAGTTTGGGCAAGATCAGGTTAAAGTTTACCAATCTTCTTTTACCTCAATGTACACAGCTGTAACTCAGCATCGTCAAGCGTCTAAAATGAAATTGGTCTGCGTTGGTGATGAACAGAAAGTCGTGGGCGTGCATGGTATTGGTTATGGCATGGATGAAATTTTGCAAGGTTTTGCAGTCGCGGTCAAAATGGGTGCGACCAAGCAGGATTTTGACAATACTGTTGCAATTCATCCAACTGCTGCAGAAGAATTTGTGACCATGCGTTAATAGAATAGCGTGGTCGCTCACAAAGAGTATGGGTTAAAAAATCCATACTCGTTTTTATTTTTGAAGTTTGTAGATAAAGATCAGAAGATAAACGTCAGAAAGATAAAGTTTGTTATCGTTATTTAGTTAGCCTAATAAGAAAACCCACCGAAGTGAGCTTGTGCGATCAAACACCATCCATTGTGTTTGGGGTAGATTATCTCACGAAAATGATTAAGGTTTGATTAAGAAATTTTTGTTTTATTAAGTTTATCTTTACAACTTTGTAGTCCATGCTGCAAAGACTTTAAATCTATGTTATAATATAACTTGTACAATAAAAATATCTCTATTCTCTCGTAGTTATTCATCATCATGCTGTGCTGCATTTATTTTCTATGCACTGCAAATTAAGTGTGATGAATGTTGTTGTATTAAAAACTATGCTCAAAATTTTAATTTGAGCTTGATTTGTAAGTTATAAATGAATTGGTGTAAATATTGAAAAAAATGCAAACAATGCTTGCGAAAGCAGTGAATGGTCGCGAAATTATGGTGTCTTTGGTGGCATCAAAGAAAAAGCAAAATACCCGTGATGGTTTTAAATGGGTCGAAGTCGGAAAACATGTGTTGTTGGAATGTGGTCAGGAAATTGAACTGAATTTAGATGGTCGCAGTTTTTATACCGATACGCATGAAATGTTCCGTTTACCGCATCGGGTTAATTAAGTTTTGGTCTGAAATGAATATTCAACCTAGCTAAACTGGATTGCATAATATGTAATTTAGAAAAGCTTTTAAAAGTTTTATCCAGAAAAATCCCGTTCATTGGCGAACGGGATTTTTTTATTTTGTCTTTTACTGTGACAGAGCACAGTCAGTATTGAATTAAACCTTAACAATCAAAACAGGAACAGGGGACTGAGTCAGTACGTTTTGAGCAACGCTACCGAGCATCATCTTTTTCACGCCAGTACGGCCATGCGAACCCATAATAATCAGGTCAGCACCAATTTCATTGGCGATTTGTACAATCCCTTCAGAGGCTGCAACACCGCGGATAATTTTGGTATCTACCGAAATACCTTCACGGCTAAAGGATTGCTGAATTTCAGCCAAACGATTTTGTGCATTTTGTTCAGCCTGCATGAAATAATCGGTAATTGCTGGTGCAACTTTGTAGAAGTCTACGCCTACAAAAGGATCAACTGCAATTACACTCATAATAGTAACAGGGCAATTTAGATCTTTTGCCAATGAAAGTGCTTGTTCGGCTGCAGCATAAGACATAGGTGACTCATCTACTGGAACAAGTAAGTGTTTATAAGTGGTCATGGCAAATCCTTATTTAAAATTTATGATGAAAATATGGTTTAAATTTGTGATTAAGCTTTCACTACAAGCACAGGTAATTCTGCATGACGTAATACGTCTGTGGCAAAGCTACCCAATAATAATTTTTGGAAACCTTTACGACCATGTGAACCCATCACAATCACATCGGCATTTAAGTCTTTCGCAGTTTTGATTACACCTTCAGCAGATACCAAACCCTCAACCACGCGAGTTTCTGCATTTACACCCACTGCTTTCGCAATTTCATCTGCTTCTTTTAATGCCTTTTGTGCATTGGCTGTCGCTTGCACAAAGTATTCTTTCATAATGGCAGATGAATAATTATAGTAAAAGTCAGAATCAGTAAATGGGTCTTCCGCAACAAGGCTAATTAAGGTGAGTTTGCTGTTAAATACTTTGGCAATTTCAGCTGCATGTTTGACCGCTGAAAAAGAAATTTGTGAACCATCTACAGGGACTAAAATATTTTGGTACGACATTCGGGTAACTCCAGAAATTATGATTATTCGCCTTACACTTTATTGATAGCATATAGTCTATACAGGTTCAATTTAAAATCTGAAAAAAGATTGATAATTCATTTAATTACCCGCCAAATTTGCTGAAATAAAAGATAAGCTGAAGATGATGAAATTGCTCAATTCAACGGCAAGGCTATACGATAAAATAAGCTGCTAAATTTGCAAAATAAACAGCCCCAAATGTTTTGAATAACTTGGGTTTGAATTGTGCCTATGAATCTTGAGGGAATTGTGGTTTGAAATTATTTTGGATGTTGCTGTGTTTTATATTGTTAAGTGCTTGTCAAACCACGCAGCAGAACAGTCGAATCATTGCTGGTGCATTTAATCTCACCACAGGCTTGCAGCAGAAAATCATGGATCGCTATGCACCCAAAAACATACAAGTGCAACATGATATTGTGTATGCAACGCAGCCTAATTTGAGTTTTGACTTGTATCAAAACAGTCAATTGCAAGATTTAGCCGCACGCCCGACAATTGTCTGGATTCATGGTGGTGGCTGGATTGCGGGCTCAAAAGCACATGCACGTGGCTATTTTAAATTATTAGCCGCGCAGGGCTTTAATGTAATTGCAGTACAATATCAATTCGCCCCGCATGCAACTTATCCTACTCAGTTGCAACAAATTGATCAGGGTTTAAATTACATCACGCAACATGCAGAAAAGTATCAGCTTAATCCACAACAATTATATTTGGCAGGTGATTCTGCAGGGGCGAATTTAGCGAGCCATTATGCCGCATTATTGAGTAATCCAGCGTTTGCACAGCAGTCTAATTTACAGCCGACTATTCAGCACAAACAACTCAAAGGGCTGATTTTGCATTGCGGGATTTATGATCTAAAAGCGTTTGTAGAAACCGCACCTGATGAAATGAATATAGTAGAGTGGGGTGTTTATAATTTGGTGCAGGCTTATACGGGAGATCGGAAGCAGGACAGTGAATTTCTGAAGAATATTTCGCCTATTCAACATTTAAAGGCAAACTATCCTGCGGTATTTATCAGTGGTGGTAACAAAGACTTTTTAACAGAAACTCAATCTATGCCGATGCTGCATGCTTTACAGCAACAGCAGATTCCTGTGACGACAGCATTTTATCCAGATACAAAAGCATGGTTAATTCACGAATATCAATTTTTTATGCACCAAAAAGAAAGCCAGCAAACTTTTGCTAAAACAGTAGAATTTATCCGAAGCACAGCAGACCCTAATGTATCGCGCATACAATAAATCAATACGATGCTTCAGAAAAAGTGTTTTTTAACTGCTTAAGTTATTTAGCTTTTGCTTTGTTTAAACTTTAAAACTGCCAAAACCACACAACCAAAAATCAGTCCCCAAAATGCAGAACCAATACCAAAAAACTGCACCCCAGAAGCACTAAATAAAAAGGTCAATAAAGCGGCTTCACGCTCTGCAACGTGCTGAAAGGCGAGGGCGATGTTGTGTCCAATAGTGCCAAGCAGTGCAATTCCTGCCAAAGCAGTAATAAAAACAGCTGGGAATGACATCAACAAACTGGTGAGCGTTGCAGCAAAGATCCCCATCAAGATATAAAACAAACCGCAGCTAATTCCCGCAATATAGCGTTTACTGGCATCGGGATGCGATTGATCATCTAAGCTAATCGCAGCACTGATGGATGCGATATTGACACTAAAACATCCAAATGGCGCGAAAATCGCTTGTGCTGTGCCTGTCCAACCAATTAAGTGACGTACATTCGGGTTAAAGCCATAGCTTTTGATCATGGCAAGACCGGGCAAATATTGCGATGCCATATTAATGACAAACAAAGGCAGGGCTAAACCTAAAATAGCAGACCAACTTAATTCAGGTTGCATCCAAACTGGTTGTGCAATACTCGATTGCACACTCGGCATTTGAAATTGTAAGAAGATTGGGCATAACGCGACACCAATCAATACAGTTAAAACAATGCTATAACGTGGGCTAAATCGTTTTGCCAATACATAAGCCGCCAATAAAGACAAAATAAATGCCCATGCTTCTTGCAGACTGGTAAATAGGGCAATCCCAAATTTAAGCAGCACACCTGCCAACATGGCGCTGGTTAAGCTTTGTGGAATATAAGTCAGTACCTTTTCAAAAATACCTAAAAAGCCAAGCACTGCTGTGAGTACGCCACAAAATAAAAATGCGCCAATTGCTTCGTGTAAGCTATAACCGCTGCCCGTGGCGATAATCAGTGCCAAGCCTGCGGTAGACCATGAGGTCGCCACAGGATATTTAAATTTCCAAGATAAAATCAGCCCGCTTAGACCAATACCTAAACCCAACGCCCAAAACCAAGAGCTGATTTGCTCAGCACTTGCGCCTAAAATTTGTGCTGCCTGAATGACTAAAACCGCGGAAACACTAATACCGACCAAGAAGGTAATAAAACCTGCAAATACTGCAGGCACAGAGAAGTCATTTAAAAGTTTTTGCATGCTTTCTTAGACATATTTTCTATAATTTATGAACAGATCATACACATTTGAACAAATAGTCAAAAGTGTTTTTTATACTTTTTTTATAGCGTTGAGCTTGCCAGTCTAAAGCCAAAACCGCAGAACAAAATACCAATGCTTGCAACGCAAATGGCTGCAATTTTATAGCGTTGATTGAAATAACTGGCTAATTTGACTCCTGAAAAAATCAAGATAGATAAATAACCCATGCTAATGATTTGTAGGACGATGGCTAAAACAGCAAAGCTCAGCATCGGGTAGGTGTAATCAGGATTGACGAATTGCACAAAAAAAGACAAATAAAACAAAATTGCTTTTGGGTTAATAACGCTAATCATTAAAGCAGTTCGGTAGGGATGAACCCGTTCAGTTGTATTGCTCGTTGCTGTTGTAGAAAGATTGGCGTGCGAAGTTCTGGTTTGTGGAAACCATGTTTTATAGGCTGCAATCAGTAGTTTAATACCTAAATAGCCTAAGTAGAGCGCACCAACTACTTTTAATAAGGTGAATAGCCATGGAAAAGCATGCAGTAATGAGGCTGCCCCTAAAATGGTGCACACAATTAAAATCAGATCACCCGTAAATACACCGAAAGCAGCTGCATAGCCTGTGCGTATCCCAAAGCGTGAAGCCACAGACATCACATACAAAGAGTTTGGGCCAGGTAAAAGCACAATTAATGTCGTGCCTATGATGAATGTGCTGAGGTCTGTAATACCAAACACTGCCAACTTATCCCAATAAAAAACCGATGTTGCAGTATAACAACATCGGTTTTGTGGCTTAGTAAAAATTTTGGAATTTTACTGGGATAGGTTAAAGCTTAAGCTTTAATCTCTGCATCTAAGCCGAAAGACTGGCGTAATAGGGTGGCAAGTTGCTCACGCGCTTTAATAAAGCCATCAATGCCGCCTTGTAACAATTGGAACGCCATCAAATCTGCCTCAAGTTGCGCTTTGAATTGTTCCTTTTCAATTGCTGCCAGTGGTTCAGCTTGAACTTGAATGCCATTGGTCGATAACGCTGCAGCGACTTCTCGTTCATCAGCTTCAAGTTCTGCCAATAAATTTGGTGCAACGGTCAATAAATCACAACCAGCTAAAGCCAAAACCTGATCAATACTACGGAAACTCGCGCCCATAATTTCAGTTTGTACTTGATGCTGTTTATAGAATTGATAAATTTTCTTCACCGAAAGTACACCCGGATCTTTCTCTATAGGGTAGTACATGACATTTTCAGCTTTTTTATACCAATCTAAAATACGACCCACAAATGGTGAAATTAACGTCACTTTGGCATCTGCACAAGCATGTGCCTGATGCAAACCAAACAACAAGGTTAAATTGGTGTGAATACCTTCAGCTTCCAACACTTTAGCTGCTTGAATGCCTTCCCATGTAGAAGCAATCTTAATCAAAATGCGGTCTGAATGAACACCATAAGCTTGGTACAGCGCTAAAAGTTCTTTGGCTTTGGCAATGGTCGCATCAGTGTCATAAGACAAAGAGGCATCCACCTCAGTCGAAACACGACCTTCAATCAGCTTTAAAATTTCTACACCAAATTTGACCGTTAAAATATCAATGCTGCGCTCAACCAATAGATCATTTGTATAACCTTCAGCTTTGGCTTGCTCAAATGCAGCTTCAATCAACGCTTTATTTTCAGGTTGATTTGCAGCCGCCGTAATGAGTGATGGGTTGGTGGTCGCATCCAAAGGACGAAACTTTTCAATCGCAGCCAAGTCACTACTATCTGCAACAATGGTGGTTAAGTTTTTTAGTTGATTTAAGGCTGTCTGTGTCATTCGAGATCTAGTTCTTAGGTTATTGCTTATACATTCAGTTATATCACAAACAGCTTTTAACCCAAGTACCAAGTAAGAGGGTTTGTGGATTATTTACCAGTTTTTCTCAGATTTCGGACGTGATTAATCAAAAAATGAGCAGCAGCGCCCAATTGATGTTCTCGGCTCCAGACCAAATCGACAAAATATTCAAATTTTGGGGTGAAATCTAGCAGCTGTAAAATTTTTAATTCGTGTTGTAGTTCAGGATGTTCATTCAGCATTTCCAAGGGCAAGACACCCCAGCCTAAACCCTGCTTAATCATACTGCAGGCAGAATGATGATTATCGGTACGCCAATAGTGCTTAGAAAATAACAACTCGGGTTTAATCTGCCGATCACGGCTCGCCACTACAATTTGCCGATTTTGTAAAATCTGTTCAAAACTGACTTGATCAGATTCAGCCAGCGGTGAATGTCGGGCAGCGACAGGCACTAAAATTTCACGTTTTAATTCCACAAATTGTTCACTGCTTTGTAATTGTTCGCGTTCAAACATAAAGGCCAAGTCCGCTGCTTGAGTCATGAGTAAATGCAGTGCATCTTCTTGTGGCGCAGAGAAAATATTGATCTGCAATTCAGGAAATTGCTGTTCTAGTAACACAATATAATCTGTCCAGCGAGTGTGTAGTAATTCAGACACCACCACAATATTTAAGTGTGCTTCCAGCCCAGAACTGAGCGCAAAAGCATGTTGTTTCCATTGCTTCATTTCTATGAGCAGTTGTTTACTTTTTTCGTAAAGACTCTGTGCTTGTGGGGTAGGCAGAGGTTCACGCCCAACCCGTTCAAACAGTTTTAAGTCTAAATCAATTTCTAAATTGGCAATTGACATACTAATTGCCGAAGGCACTTTGCCCAATTGACGTGCAGCTGCAGAAAAAGAACCCGTTTCCATGACGGTGATAAAAATAATCAGCTGATCTTGATTGATATTCATGACAGAGGTTGGCTTTTATCTTTCAATATTATTGATGGATTCTAACTCGATTGGTCAATTAAATGAAAATAAAATAAGCGGGGAAGGATAAGTATTTGAGTAAGCAGATGTTGATTTCCAAAAGAAGATGGGTACATGCCCTGAGTTATGAAGTGATTTTATTGGTCATTATTGCCTTGGTATTAAGTTATATGTTTGAAATGCCAATGCAAGTGACAGGTGGTCTAGGTATTGCAATGGCAGTGACATCGGTGCTGTGGAATATGTTGTTTAATCATTATTTTGAAAAGTTTGAAGCAAAGCACCAATTACACAGAACTTTTAAAATACGTATTTTACATGCAATTGGTTTTGAAGGTGGCTTAATGCTCGCTACTATTCCAATGGTGGCATATGCCTTAGAAAAATCAATAATGCAGGCAATTTTGATTGATTTGCTGATGACGCTCAGTATTTTGCTCTATACCTTTATTTTTCAATATTGTTATGACCATATCGAAGCGAAATTGGGTTATGCTCCGCAACATTCAGTCAGATAAAACGCTAGTGGCTAATTAAAAGTGAGCTGCTATAAATTAAGCGCTATAAAAAAGCCACCTGAGCGAATCAAGTGGCTTTTATTGCTATCTAAATTAGAACTAGGCAGAATTATTTTTCAATAATGGCTGTTACACCTTGACCGCCTGCTGCACAGATTGACACCAATACGCGACCTGAACCTTTTTGATTCAGAAGTTTCGCCGCAGTGGCAATAATACGTCCGCCTGTTGCTGCAAATGGGTGACCTGCTGCCAAAGATGAACCTTTGACGTTCAGCTTGCTACGATCAATTGATCCTAAAGGTGCATCTAAACCTAAACGCTCTTTACAGAAGTTCGGATCTTCCCATGCTTTTAAGGTCGACAAGACTTGTGAAGCAAATGCTTCGTGAATTTCGTAATAGTCGAAGTCTTGTAATGTTAAACCAGCACGTTCAAGCATACGTGGAACAGCGTACGCAGGTGCCATCAACAAACCTTCTTTTTTGCCTACAAAATCAACTGCTGCAGTTTCTTGGAAAGTCAAATATGCCAAGACTTCGTGACCATTGGCTTTTGCCCATTCTTCAGAGGCAAGTAATACGCAAGATGCACCATCGGTTAGTGGAGTCGAGTTACCCGCCGTCATAGTGCGCGCGTCGCCTTTACCAAAAGCAGGTTTTAACTTCGCTAGTTTTTCTACAGTAGAATCTGCACGTAAGTTATTGTCACGTTCTAAACCTAAGAATGGCGTGATGAGATCATCAAAGAAACCTTCGTCATAGGCAGCTGCCATTTTTTGGTGAGATGAAGCTGCTAACTCATCCTGCGCTTCACGAGAGATGCCCCATTCCAACGTAGTAATGGCTTGGTGGTCGCCCATTGATAAACCTGTGCGTGGTTCACCGTTACGTGGCGCATCCATTAAATCTTTAATGTTGATTTTGGTTAATGCTTTTAAGCGGTCTTTACCTGTTTTTGCAATGTTCAATTCAAGCAATGCTTTACGCAAACCATCGCCAAATGCGATTGGCGCGTCAGAAGTCGTATCTACACCGCCTGCAACACCAACCTCGATTTGACCCAGTGCAATTTTATTCGCAACTAAAAAAGCAGCCTGCAAGCCAGTACCACATGCTTGTTGTATATCGTAAGCAGGTGTTTCAGGAGCAAGGGCAGTATTGAGTACGCACTCACGAGTCATGTTAAAGTCACGGCTGTGTTTGAGCACTGCACCTGCAACAACTTCACCCAAATGCTGACCTTGTAAGTTGAATCGTTCAACAAGACCATTTAATGCTGCTGTAAACATATCTGTATTAGATGCAGTAAAGTAAGCGCCATTAGAACGTGCGAATGGAATACGGTTACCACCGATAATAGCAACGCGGCGAACAGTGTTTTGGCTCATAATTTTATCCTGTTGAACAGAGGTATTGGTATTAGATGGTGCTTTTGTTTGCGTTGAAGCAGTTGTTTTAGCACGGCTAGTCGTGCGGGTACGTGTAGTTTTTGTCGTACTCGTGTTGGAACGGGTTGCAGTGTTGCTACTTTTGCTTGTACGTTTAGCAGTTGATGTATTTGACACAGAATCCGTTGCAGAATTTTCCACTGCTGGATTTTCTTGAGTTGTTTTGCTCATAAGGCTTTTCCAAGCATGTTAAGGGTCTACTTGATGCGTACATTAGCACAATAGTATGACAGCTGAATTGACTACAATGACATTGCAGAATGCATTCAGGTCAAGACATCTGATAATTAACTCAAGTATGATTTAGCACAAACGGGTAACGCTATTGAAATGTGGGCATTTGGCATCATATTGATGTTAAAAGATATCGTGTAATCCATCAAAAAATGAATTTATGAGAGATAATAATCATGACTGATCAATACCAAACATTTGCAAAATCTCCTATTGGTAAATTTGTCATTAAAAATTTGGGTTTACCATCCCCAACTTTTTTAGATCGTTTCGAGTCTGCAACGCCTGTGGTAAAAGGTGCAGTACTTTTAGGTGCAGCGCCTGCAAGTGATTTATCTGCTGAAATTGCACAGGTTTTAGCCAATGTACATGCCAATAGTTATGCAGGCAACAATGCAGAATTGCAACAAGCTGCGGCAAAAGTAGGTTTAAATTTAGGTGCGTTCAATTCGGGCGATAAAGAATCTAAATTTAAAGTGGTGGTGTTTGATGCTTCAGGTATTGAAAACTCAGAACAATTAAAAGCGCTTTATGATTTCTTTAACCCAATCGCACGTCAAATTCAGGCTTCTGGTCGCGTGGTGGTGATTGGTACTACACCAGAAACTGCAGGCAGTGTGAAAAAAGCCATTGCACAACGCGCTTTGGAAGGTTTTGTAAAATCGGTAGGCAAAGAATTTAAAAAAGGCATTGCGGCTAACTTAATTTATGTCGATCAAGGTGCTGCAGCAAACTTAGAATCTACGTTACGTTTTGCAATTTCACCACGTTCTGCTTATGTGTCAGGTCAGGTGATTCGTGTGTCGAGTGCTGCAACTGTAGATGTAGATTGGGCAAAACCATTGGCAGGTAAAACTGCAGTGGTGACAGGTGCAAGCCGTGGTATTGGTGAAGCGATTGCGCATGTGTTGGCACGTGATGGTGCACACGTTATTTGCCTAGACGTTCCACAACAACAAGCAGATTTAGACCGTGTTGCCGCTGAAATCGGTGGTTCAACACTAGCAATTGACATTACTGCTGCAGATGCAGGCGAGCAAATTAAAACAGCTGCCGCTGCGCAAGGTGGTTTGGATATTATTGTGCATAATGCGGGGATTACCCGTGACAAAACTTTGGCAAATATGAAACCAGAGCTTTGGGATTTAGTCATTAACATCAACTTGTCTGCAATTGAGCGTGTGAACGATTACTTATTGGAAAATGATGGTTTAAATGCCAATGGTCGTATTGTTTGCGTATCTTCAATTTCAGGTATTGCAGGCAACTTGGGTCAAACCAACTATGCAGCATCTAAAGCTGGCGTGATTGGTGTCGTGAAATTCACCGCACCTGTTTTAAACAACGGCATCACCATTAATGCGGTTGCACCGGGCTTTATTGAAACGCAAATGACTGCTGCAATTCCTTTTGCCATTCGTGAAGCAGGTCGCCGTATGAACTCTATGAGTCAAGGTGGTTTACCTGTAGACGTTGCAGAAACCATTGCTTACTTTGCTTCATCGGCATCGACAGGTATTAATGGTAACGTGGTACGTGTTTGTGGTCAAAGCTTGTTAGGGGCTTAACACCTTCAAAGTTCTCTCCCTTGGGGAGAGGATTTAGGAGAGGGAGATAAGGGGATAGATTATTAACCCTTCTCTCTAGCTTTCTCCCAGCGGGAGAAAGAACTCCATTAAATAAATTAGAAAAACTTCTCAAAGGTTCAGTATGAATACTCGCCATTTTAGTCAACTTCCAAAACCCTATTTAGCCTATCCAAAAGTGATTCAGGGCTTAATTTTTAAAAAGCCAAAAGGTGAAAAAGTTCTGCCGCAAGTTGAATATGTGGTGGATTCATTCAAGGTCGATCAAAAGCACTTAAAAGCCTATAATGCAGTGACAGGTTTTAAAAATAACGGCTATATTCCTGCAATTTATTTGGCTGTATTGTCACAAAGTCTGCAAATGCACATGATGACCCAAGAAGCATTTCCATTTGCAATTTTGGGCTTGGTACATATTCGTAATCAAGTTAAACAAAGCCGTAAAGTTGGATTGAATGAACAACTGACCTTGTCATGTAAATTTGGTGAATTGCAACCACATGATAAAGGCGTACAATTTGATTTTATTACCACTGTTAAAGTAGGCAATGAGGTGGTGATTGAAGGTTTAACCACGTATTTAGCACGTCAAAAAACCACCACTAAAGCAGCTGCAAAATCTGCAGAAAGCAAAGCGCCAAACTATGCCGTTCAAGCTGAATGGGATATTTCTGAAAATACGGGTCGCCGTTATGCCTTAACGTCTGGCGATTTTAACTTAATTCATATCCACGCGATTACTGCAAAAGCATTTGGCTTTAAACAAGCGATTGCGCACGGCATGTGGAGCAAAGCCAAAGCCTTATCGAGTTTGACTTTGCCAGATGCCTATGAAGCCGATGTCTGGTTTAAGTTACCTATGTATTTGCCATCTAAAGTTGAGTTTTTAACTGCAACGGACGCTAAAAATACAGACTTTTTAATTCGAAACAGTAAAAACCAAAAACCGCACGTGACAGGTGTTGTCACCGCGCTTTAATTCAGTGATCGAAAGCCTAAATCCTTTGGATTTAGGCTTTTTATTTGCGCTAGCTTTTTATTAATAATAAAAACGAGATAGACAGGACGATGCAACATTTAAAGGATTATATTTTTGCTGAAACTGAAAATTATCGTGGATGGGTTGCACCTGAGTTTCATGATTTAGCGATGCAATTTAGCCGTTTGCAAAATGCACGTAGCCAACAGGGCGGAGCTGCTTTAGCGGTGTACTTTCAAGGTCAGAAAGTCGTCGATATTTACACAGGTAAAAAGTCGCCAGATGAAGACTGGCAAGCCGATACGTTATCGGTATGTTATTCCACAGGCAAAGGTGTATTAGCGACACTGGCACATATTTTGGTCAGTCAAGGACTGGTCGATTACGATACTCCCATTTATATATACTGGCCTGAATTCGCCCAAAATGGCAAAGCAACGATGACTTTAAAGCACATACTAAGCCATCAAAGTGGTTTATATGACATACGTAATATCATAGCCGATGCGACTGAAATGGCAGATTGGTCGCACATGCTGAATGTGCTGGCTCAAGCCAAGCCTCGTTTTGATGTGGCAAGTGAGGCGGCATATCAACCTTTAACTTTTGGTTGGCTGGTCGGTGGGATTTTAGAAAAAGCTACAGGTCGAACATTGGCTGAACTGATGCAGCAATACTTGGTTGAACCTTTGGCTTTGGATGGGGCTTATTTTGGTGTGCCTGCATCTGAGCTTTCGCGTGTCGCACGACCATTTAAAACTGCTGTGACATCAGTGCAAACAGATTCATCACCCACAAATAAACAGACAGCTAAAGTTCAAAACCAAGCTAAATCGAGCAAACGTCCTGTATCAATATTCGATAAAGTCATTGCATGGAGTGGGCAAAATCCGCAAGACTTTCAGGATGGCATGATTCCCAAAGGCATGAAAAATTTTAGTTTTTTTAGTGATACTGGTTTGCAAGCTGTGATTCCTGCTGCCAATGGTGTATTTACTGCCCAAAGTTTGGCACGTATTTATGCCATGTTGGCGCAGGGTGGATCATGGCAGGGTCAGCAATTGGTTCAGCCTGAAGTTTTTCAGCAATTAAGCCAAGTGCAATATGTGCAGCGTGATCGAGTTATGCCTATCCCGATGCATTGGCGATTAGGCTATCACCGTGTATTAAGTTTGGGTAAGCGCTCTCACGGTTTTGGACACATGGGTTTTAATGGTTCAGGCGCGTGGTGTGATCCTGACCGTCAACTCAGTTTTGCCTATACCCATAATTTTGCTGCAGGTTCTTTAATTGGTGATTATCGACTTTGGGGACTGAGTCAGGAAGCCATTCGCTGTGCAGATCGGCAATTGCAAGGGCGTAAAGGCTGGTTTTAGGCGTGATTGTACGTTCACTCTTTGCCAAAAAAACAGTATGCTTAGACCTGTAAAAAGGAGCATTCATGTATCAGGTACTAGCGCGTAAATATCGTCCTCGTAATTTTAATGAATTGGTGGGACAAAACCATGTATCACGGGCATTGACCAGTGCTTTGGAACGTGGGCGTTTGCACCATGCTTATCTTTTTACGGGAACACGTGGTGTAGGTAAAACTACCATTGCGCGTATTTTGGCCAAATGCCTGAACTGTGAAACAGGCGTGACATCTACCCCATGTGAAGTGTGTCCGACCTGTACTGCGGTCAATGAAGGTCGTTTTATTGATTTAATCGAAATTGATGCGGCGTCACGTACTAAGGTTGAAGACACACGTGAGTTGCTCGATAACGTACCTTATGCACCGACTCAGGGACGTTTTAAGGTTTATCTGATTGACGAAGTGCACATGCTGTCTACGCATTCGTTCAATGCTTTGCTAAAAACTTTGGAAGAACCGCCTGAGCATGTGAAGTTTCTGTTTGCGACCACAGACCCACAAAAACTCCCTATTACTGTGATTTCGCGCTGTTTGCAATTTACTTTGCGTCCATTGCAGGTCGATGAAATTACCAGTCATTTAACGGATATTTTAGCCAAAGAACAGATTGTTGCAGAGCAAGATGCAATTTGGCAGATTGCTGAATCTGCGCAAGGTTCTTTGCGTGATGCGATGTCTTTGACAGACCAAGCCATTGCTTATGGTCAGGGTGAAATTCATCATCAAGATGTCAAAGACATGCTGGGCTTGATTGATCGCACCATTATCTATGATTTGATTTTAGCGATTCATCAAAACCAACAGCAGCGTGTGAGTCAGTTGTTATTACAATTTAGACAGCAAGCTTTAGATGTGTCTTTGGTGTTGGATCAGTTAATTTCGACACTGCATGAATTGGCAATCATGCAATATCTGCCAGATTTAAACCTAAAATACAGTGCTGAAATTAATCAAAAAATTCAGCAGCTTGCGGGTCTGATCTCTGCACAAGATTTACAGTTGTATTATCAAATTGCTTGTAAAGGACGCGCCGATTTACAAATTGCCGTAACCCAAGAACAAGGCTTTGAAATGTGTGTACTGCGTTTACTGGCATTTCGACCTTTGCAAGCCAATGAAGTGTTGGTTGCTGCGCCACAAAATACTGCACAAACAGCGGCTTCCCAGCCAGTTGCTCAAATGGAGCAAACTCCACAAGCTGTGGCAACTCAAAATACAGCACAAGCGGAACAGCATGTAACTGAATTAGATGCGGTTGCAACACCTGATCTTGATGGATTTGACTATGAGGATGACGATTATTCAGATCACACCACGACACAAACCAGTGTTGCAGAACCTTCTTCAGATGATTTTTTAGATGAGGATGAGCCTGAAGCTTTAACACATCAAGATCAACAGTCGATTCAAGCGCAACAACCGACTCCGCAAGCGCTACACTCAACAGCTGCGATTTCACCAGAATCTATGTCAGAACCTGCAGTGAATGAAGAAACTGCAATACAGGCTGAGGATAAGCAATCTGAATCTATCGTGTTTGATCCAAATGCAGATGCACAATTGTTTGGTTTAGATGAAGATGCCTCATCGGTAAGCACTACATCTGATGTGCAAAGTCATGATGATTTTTTACTGGAAAGTTTTGATGCCGTTGCACCGTTAGGTGATCTTGCTGCATCAGCCGAAACATCGCTAGTTTCATCTACACTACAATCGAATAATGCTTCACCGTCAATTACACAAAATGTAAGTAATGCAGAAACCGCTTTATTTGATTTAGCAGCGACTGAAGTCGAACCGAATGTTGCCAGTGCGACAGCACAAGCGCAGCAAACCATAGCATCTAATGCCGATGATCAATTAATGCCGCAGGATATTCTGCGTTTACAGCCGCAAGTTTTAGAAGGTGAGTGGACTTTAGACAAGTGGGAATATTGGTTTAGACACAGCGAGTTGTCACCTGCAGTGCAAGAATTGGCGCAGCATGGCGTAATGACGGGGCAGATTAATGCTGAATCGGTTTTTCATATTCCTGAGCAATATCAGCAGTTATTGACTCAACTGCAACATGCTTTAGAAAGTGCTTTAAAAGAACAGTGGAGTAAAACTCTGTTTAAAGTGCAATATGAAAATGTGGATGACACGACACCGTACATTTTGCAGCAACAGCGCAAACAACGCGCTTATCAACGGGCTGAAAATTTATTGCATCAAGAACCGATTGTGAAAGATATTTTGCAAAACTTTGATGGCGAATTACATAACATTCAGTTGAAATAACCTGTTGTTAGCTTTTGTTTGCAGAATTTTAAGGCTGGGTCAAACCAGCCTTATTTTTTGCTAAGCGCAAGCTGAATCTGTGCTTTTATATGGCTGTAATGCTTCGCGGATGGAGTCAGGAATCGGGCAGTTTTGGCGTGTAATTCGATCTACAAATACATGCACCACTTGTCCTTGTGCAGCGGCAAGATTTTGATTGTTTTTAAAAATTGCCAAATCATAAATTAAGGATGAGTTTCCAATTTTTTGAATAGCAACACCTACTTCAATCATTTCAGGATAGGACAATTCCTGCAAAAAATGACAGGTGGAATTGACCACTAAACCAATACAGGGTGATCGTTTGGGTTCAAAGCCTGCTTTTTGCATCAGTAGGGCATTGGCTGCGCTGTCAAAATAGCTGTAATAAGTGACATTATTGACATGTCCATACATATCGTTGTCTGCCCAGCGAGTTTGGATGGGAAAGAAAAAAGCGTATTGCTCACGGGTTTTGGTGTCAGGTTTCACAAGTTTACCTATATTTTTATCGACGTGGTGTCATGCTTTAATGGGTGGAAATCATCCCAAATAAATGTAGAAAGTTAAATACAGAACGTTAAGCGTAAATGTTAGGCATAAATGGCTTGGTAAATCTGTAACGCATCCTGCATTTGCATTGCTCTCGGGTTGTTTTGCAATAAACGGCTTTGCAGCATCGCATCTTCTGCCAGTTGTGGCAGCATGTTTTCTGCTATGCCTAGGGCATTGAGTTTTAACACCAAGCCACTTTGATCTAAATGATTTTGTAAATGATCAATAAACAAATCACATAATCCATCTGTGCAGCCTTTACTGCGTGGGTCTAACCAACACATCAGTTCTGCATAATACTGTTTGGCTGCAGGCGCATTAAATTTTAAAACTTCGGTTAGTACCAATGCATTGCTATGCCCATGTGAAATATGGAAATGTCCGCCTAAAGGATAGGCAAGCGCATGTACCGCAGCCACAGGAGCATTGGCAAAGGCTTGTCCTGCCAGCATTGAACCAAACAGCATGTTTTGCCGTGCTTGCATATTGCTGCCATCTTCAAGCACTAATTTTAAGTTTTGATCAAGTAAACGCAGCGCATGTTTTGCCAGAAAATCTGAATACGCATTTTTTTTGATTTTAGAAGTATAGGCTTCAATGGCATGTACCATCGCATCTATACCTGTGGCTGCGGTAATCTGTGCAGGTAGATGACGGGTAAAATTGGCATCTAAAATGGCAACATCGGCATATAAAATAGGAGAAACAATGCCTGTTTTACTGGTTGCACCTGTGGTGACAATGGAAATAGGTGTGACTTCTGAACCTGTGCCTGCTGTAGTGGAAACTAGAATGAGCGGTAAACGTGGTGCTTTCGCATTGCCGACACCGTACAAGTCTGACAGTTGTTGAGTTTGTGCAGGATGACTCAGCACGGCAATAATTTTGGCGACATCCATCGCACTACCCCCACCAAAACCTAATACAACATCAATATTTTGCTGTTTGGCAAAATCAACTGCTTCTAACACAATCTGTTCTGCGGGGTCGGCTTGCACATTCGAGTAAATGGCATAGTCCAGTTGCAGTTGCTTTAAAATTTCTAAAATAGGTTGATGTAATTGTTGTTGTAAAATGCCAGCATCGGTGACCAATAACAAACGCTTATAATTTTTTTCGGTTAAAACCGTTTTTAGTTCAGAAATTGAACCCAATCCAGAAATAATGTTGCCAACTGTTTGAAATTGAAAATGCTGCATCGTCTTTATTCCTAATTTTTATACTTAATTCAACATTATTGTAGGGTCACGATATAGGATTCATATCATAAATAACTTAACATAAGACTCTTAAAAATAAAGTAGCTTTGAGGTTGTTTATGTCATCCAAAACGCCATATAAGGTGTTATGTGTTTGTTTGGGAAATATTTGCCGCTCTCCAACGGCAGAAATTGTACTTCGACATTTTTGTGATGAACAACAACTCAATGTGTTGGTGGATTCTGCTGGAACCAGTAATTATCATCCAGGCAAAGCCCCAGATTTACGCAGCCAAAAACATGCGTTCAAACGTGGTTATGACTTATCTACATTGCGCGCGCGTCAGTTACGTATACAAGACTTTGTCGAGTTTGATTTGATTTTGGCGATGGATTTTGAAAACTTAAGCAATATTCAATCTTTAATGCGCCGTGCTGAAGCTGAACTGGGCAGTTTGCGCGCTGAAATAGCCTTAATGAGCGAACACGATCCGCATTATACGCAGCAAGAATTACCCGATCCATATTATGGCGAAGCCGATGGTTTTGAGCGGGTGCTCGATCAATGCGAGTCGAGTAGTCGCGCATGGGTGAAAGTTTTACAACAACAATTTGAATTGAAGGTTTAAGTCATGCACATTCACTACAACATGCAACTCAAACCTTTCAATACGCTCAATTTAGATGCAACTGCGTCGCATTATGTCAAAATTGAAAATATTCAAGATGTACAGGATGCTTTGGCATTTGCCCAGAAAGAACAATTAAATGTGCTGATTTTATCGGGTGGTAGCAATATGTTATTGTCTGAACATATTCATGCCTTGGTCATGCACATGGATATTCAGGGCATCGAAAAATGCGCTGAAGATGATGCAAGTGTCACCCTAAAAGTTGGGGCAGGACAAGTCTGGCATGAGTTTGTGTTGTGGAGTACGGAACAAAAGTTATATGGTCTGCAAAATCTGGCTTTAATTCCAGGTTTGGTCGGCGCTTCACCTGTGCAAAATATTGGTGCTTATGGCGTTGAAGTCGGTGAGTTTATTGAATCTGTGCAGGTCTATGATCGTGAATGCCAACAATTCAGCTCAATTGTTGCTGCAGATTGTCAGTTTGCCTATCGACACAGTATTTTTAAAGATCATCCCAACCGTTACATCATTATCCATGTGACTTTTAAACTGTTAAAACAGGCTGCGTTAAAATTAAATTATGGCGACTTAAAAGCTGCTGTAGGCGATGAGCAAACTGCTGAAAATCTGCAGCAACAAGTCATTCAAATTCGCCAAAGTAAGCTGCCTAATCCTGCAGAATATCCAAATGTAGGTAGTTTCTTTAAAAATCCTGTGATTTCGACTCAGCAATTTGACCAAATTGCAGCACAATTTCCAAATTTACCCCATTACCCACAGCCGAATGCGCAAGTTAAAATTGCAGCAGGCTGGTTGATTGATCAAGCTGGCTGGAAGGGAAAACAACTGGGTGTGGTGGGTATGTTTCATAAACAAGCGTTGGTTTTAGTCAATTATGCCGATGCCACTTTGGCAGATGTGCAACACACCTATCGTGCTGTGCAGCAAGATGTTTTGAGTCGTTTTGGTATTTCACTCGAACCTGAACCTGTGTTATTTGATGAAACAGGTTTGATTCGTGCACATCAACCGGTAGGTTAAGTGAAGATGAAACAGAATCGTTGGATGCTCAGATTGGTACAAATTGCTGCCGTGCTCTTTGTATTGTTTGCAGCATTCATGATTTTTATTTATTCACCTTTTTATTCTACTTTGGTGGTCAAAACGCTGAACACTTTGGTGCCTGTAGAAGTGAATCAAGTGGCAGCAAAAAGTCAGCAAATGGCGGCTTTTAGTGATCAAGACAGTTTGGAGCCCGGTTCAGATTTATGGATTGCCCGACAAGCTTATCTGAAGCTCATGGAGCAAGAAATCCAATCTAAAAATTCGCAAAATTTAACTTTAATTCAGGCACGTTATAAAGCCTTACAAGCGCTTATTTTAGAAGAACAAACGCAAAAAAAATTAGCCTCAGAACAAGAGTTGCCGCAAGTCCCATTGTTGGTGTCTAATGCAGCTTCGGAAGCAATTGTAGAAGACCCATCCGAAAATGTAAAAGCCTTACTCAATTTGGATAGTCATGAAAATCAGGCACTGATGGAACAATACTTGGCATTTTTAAGCACTCATAAAATTGCCGAAACCGAAAGTGAGCCTGTAGATGAAGAAATCTTTAAAGATATTGCCTTGATTCATCAACAAAATATTCCAAAAATACCTGAAAACTCGAAACCTTATGCAATTGTGGTATTGGGTGGCGGTTTAACTCTAGATGAAAATGGCAAAGATATTGTGGTCAATGACTACACACGTTTACGTTTAGAAACGACTTTGGCTGTTGTGAAACAATATCAATTGCCGATTGTACTGAGTGGTGTAGAAGCACCTTATATGCAGCGATGGTTAAAAAAATATGATGTCGATGCAAAACTATTAGAAGATCGCAGCATGAATACTTGTGAAAATTCACGTTTTAGTTCTTTATTATTACAAAAAAAAGGGGGAGCACCGACAGTGATTTTGATTACTGATCGTTATCACATGCCACGCACCCGCCGTTTATTTGCTTTAAATGGAATTGAAACGATTCCTGTCGAAGCTCCAATGCCGACTCAACTGACTGCATGGCGTCCAAGTGAACAAAACTATGATCATAGCCGCCGTGCCAATTATGAAATGCTTGCCACCATTCGGGATGTCTTGATTGGTTCTAGCGCATGTCGCGAGGTGCCATAATGCCTGATATTCCATTTTTAAACCCAAGCGTGTTGAAGCAATTAGATTTGCCAGTGCCGAGTCGGGAAACCACACCACAAATTCTACAACCTTTAAATTTGAATCGTGGTTTTGAACCGAGTGTTGAGTTACAAGCCTATCGACAGCTTTATGGTTTTCATTTGTTGGACTGTGAACATTGGCAAGGCTATGTGCAAATGCCGTTGTTTAAATTGCATGTGCAAATTTTTCAACCCGATTTAAGCAAAACCAAATTTGATCAGGTGCAGGGCACGGTATTTCTATTGCATGGCTATTTGGAACATAGCGGGATTTATCAACCTATCGTCAAAGAATTATTAGAGCAGGGCTTTAGTGTTTTGACTTATGATTTGCCCGGACATGGATTGAGTGATGGTTATCCTGCCAACATCAAAAATTTTGATCATTATCAGCAAGTATTACATGCGGTTTATCAATATGTAAAAAATGCCGATCAATTGCCAAAACCGTGGTTGGGCATTGGGCAAAGTACAGGTGGTGCAATTTGGATGCATCACTTGTTGGAATTTGCTCAGCGCCGTGAAAATCCATTTGTAGAGCGTGTGTTGTTGTTATCGCCTTTGATTCGTCCTGCAAAATCGGCATGGTGGCATAACTCTGTTGGTTTGGGCATTATCCGTCGGATTAAGCGTGAAGTGCCGCGACATTTCCGACGCAATAATCATAATCCTGAATTTTTACGCTTTGTGCGTTTAAAAGACCCGCTGCAACCTAGAATGATGGGCATGGATTGGATTTTAGCCATGTCTAAATGGATGTTGGAGATGGAAGAACGTCCAGCTTGCCGTATTCCTGTTTGGTTGGCACAAGGGGCGCAAGATCAAACCGTAGATTGGCGCTACAACATTGAGTTTATTCGGCGTAAATTCCGCCTGCAAACCTTACTCATGTTAGAAGAAGGCTCGCATCAATTAATCAATGAACGTGCGGATATTCGTGCGGCTTTAACAGGGCTGATTCCTGCATTTTTACATGCACATAGCTCTAAGACTTATTATTAATTTATCAACCATCTTTTAAATACGGCTCTACATTTGCTTTGATGCTGTTCTCGGCATCAAAGCATATTTATGCTGCGCTGCTCATTAAAATGTGAAGCGATTTCTAAAATAAAATAGTACTTCACATTTATTTTTTATTTCATGCTCGAGTTTCATGTTTCAGTGCTATGCTCATGTTTATAAAATAAGCTAAATTTGAAAAACTCCTTAATTCTAGGGATAGTGTTTACATCAAAACGATTGATATATTTACAAACATAATCAAGGGGATGAATGATGGCAGAAATGGAAGCGATATTACCCGTACCGGTTTTAATTGTTGAAGATGAGCCTATTATTCAGTCACGTCTTAGAAAAATTTTGCATGATATTGGCTATCAAGATGACATGCTATTTTTCGTGAGTCATCTTAAAGCTGCAATGACGTGTATAGAAGATCATCCGATTGCTTTAGCTTTAGTCGATTTAGGCTTGCCCGATGGCAATGGTAAAGAACTAATCGAACAATTACATTTTAGAGATCCAAGCGCATTAATTTTGGTGATTTCTGCATGGAGCACCCAAGACAGCTTATTTTCTGCAATTCAAGCAGGTGCAACAGGCTATGTGCTTAAAGAACGTGATGATGCTGAAATTATTATCGCAATACGCAGCATTTTAAGAGGTGGTGCACCGATAGACCCATTTATCGCCCGTGAAATTTTATCGCAAATTTCACATCAAAAAGTACCCGTGCTGACCGAAGATTTATCAGATCGCGCCGATGCTCAAGCATTCAACTCACATTATGAACAGCTCACCAATCGTGAATTAGAAATTTTAAATCTGGTGGCGCAGGGCTTAAGTAACCGTGAAATTGCTGAGCAATTATTTGTGTCGCGTTATACCGTTGAAAGTCATATTAAACATATCTATCGGAAGTTGTCGGTCACTAAACGCACTAAGGCTGTCAGTACCGCTAGAACTTTAGGTCTTTTATGATTCAAAGGCTTTGGCAGTGTGGTTTGGGCGTGTTGTTATTGTTCTGTGCGTGGCAAAGCTATGCGCAGCAAGTGGTGTACCCAATTAATCAGTACTGCAATGTGCATGTACTTTCAATCAGCTCTGCCAAAACAGCATCACATAATAAAAAACCTGAAACGGGTTGGGAAAATGTTCAACTGCCCGACGTTTGGGATGATCGCTGGAAAAATTATAATGGTGGGGCGTGGTACAAAATAGAGTGGGAGTGGTTTTGTGAGCGTGATCATCGTTTAAATCAACCCATCGTTTTTGCACTGAATTTTTTAAATAGTGCAGGGGCAGTTTATCTGAATCAAGATTTACTTTGGGCAAGTCAACATTTAGAAGAGCCTTTGTCAAAAAACTGGAATATGCCACGTTACTGGATTTTACCTATTTCAGGCTTAAAACAAGGTAAAAATCAAATATTGGTCTATGTAAATGGATATGCATTTCAAAATGCGGGTATAGGAAAAATAAGTTTTAATAATGTGCATAACAATATTGAACAGCACCAGCAAAGTATATGGAATAAACGTACTTTATTTGAAATTAATGCGATTTTATCTGCCACTTTAGGCATTTTATGTTTGGTTATTTGGCTGTTTTTACGCCGTGATCAGAGTTTTGGTTGGTTCGCGTTGAGTTGCATGTTCTGGTTATTATTTATTTCTCATTTTTTAACCACAGAAACCTTTCCATACCCAAGTGTATTGGTGGCATCTCAAGCCAATTTAAGCTTTTTTATCCTCTATGTTTTAGCTTTTAGTCTGTATTTAATTAGGTTTGTCAATCAACGCTTGCCAATATTGGAAGAAAGTATTTTTATTCTGAGTTTAGCGGTAATCGTTTGTGTGTTTTTAACACCCTTAGATTATGTCAAACTGGTATTTGGGATTGTCTTTTTAAGTTATGCCAGCTTACTAGTCGTGGTTTATTTTTATTTGGCGTATTTAGCGTATAAATCCCCAAAAACAGAAGTATATCTGCTGCTATTTTGTTTAACCTTGATTGGCTTTTTTGCGGGTGTAGATGTATTTCGTTTAAGTAATGCGGCAACGGCAAGTTTATATCAGCCATTATCACCGTATACCTCGCCAGTAATTACTTTATTTATTGCGATTATTTTAGGCATGCGCCTAAAAAGAAATATTCAAAAAATTGAGAAATTTAATCAAGATTTAGAGCTTAAAGTTTTTGAAGTCAGTGATGATTTAAAACGCAGTATGTCAGAAAAGCATTATTTAGAATTGGAAAATGTGCGTTTGCAAGAGCGGATTCATCTATCGCATGATTTGCATGATGGTTTGGGTGCATCTTTGGTACGTTCCATGATTATGGTCGACCAAAGCGAACAGAACATGAGTAATCAGCAGTTCTTATCTATGCTGAAATTACTGCGTGATGATTTACGTCAAATTATTGATAGTGGTTCTTCCATTGGTTCTAAAGTGCCTGAAAATCCTAAAATTTGGGTTGCGCCAGTACGTCATCGTTTTAGTCAATTGATGGATGAAATGGATATTCATTCCAAGTGGGATTTTCCAAATGAATGGGTGATTGAGCCGAATTCGTTACAGTGCTTAACTTTGATGCGGGTATTAGAAGAAAGTTTAACCAATGTGATTAAACACAGCCAAGCCAAGCATGTATCCGTCAGTATGCAATTTGTACCGCCTAAGCAATTGGTACTTAAAATTCAGGATGATGGTGTAGGTTTTGAAGCCAATAGCGTGCTTGAACATGGCATGAGTATTGGGATGCGCAGTATGAAAATGCGTTTAGAACGGGTTGGAGGGCAATTAAAATTAAATTCGACACCTGGCTATACGTTAATTCAGGCAGTTTTAACTTTAGATCCCGCTTATCTAAATTCCCCAAGATGAATTGATCATCTTGAGGGGGCTGAAACGAATATTTTAAGCGTCTTCAGCAGGTAACAACATTAAAATGGATTCATTGAGCAGTTGTACCAAATCTTCCAAAATATTTGCGTCGTAAAGGTTTTCATCGAGCAGCACGCGTTCACCATTGGCAATTTTTTGCAGCGTAGGGATAGATGCTTCTGCGACACAAATCGCTTCACCATTCGCCCAAAATAAAACTTCATCTAGCTGATTTGCATAAAGTAGGCGAGAGGCGGGTTCCAACATGATTTGATAACCCTGATCTAGCGCATCTTCTAAATCTCCTACACCTATTTCATCTACTTCAGGAATATTTTCAGGATATTTCGGTTCAGACATTAAGCTTAAAATCGCATCATCCAACATCGATGAGTTTTGTAAACGCGCCCACAATTCTGCTTTCAGATAATCCAATTCTGTCGCAGTCATTTCGCCAATTTGGGTACTTTTTTTACGAACAAGGTCTTGTAGTGGCGTGCGTAACATTTCATCGGCAGAGAATTTATCGCTCACTCGATCCATCATTTCACTAATATTCGGCATGCGGAAACCGAACGAGAACGTCAGACAATCATCTTCCGCCACGCCATAATGTGCCAAACCCGGTGGCACATAGAGTAAATCGCCAGGTGCAAGAACTTCATCAAAATTGACCTGCATTTCAGGCAATAATTTTAACGGTTGTCCTGCGACAAATTCAGTTTCAGCATCACACATTTGCCCAAGTTGCCAACGACGATGTCCATAGCCTTGTAGCAAAAACACATCGTAGAAATCAAAATGCTGACCTACAGAGCCGCCTTTAGGGGCATAAGACACCATTATGTCATCACGTCGCCATTGCGGAATAAAAGGAAATTTTTTCCAAAGTTCAGCGAGATCAAAAGAGTAATGATCAACGGCTTGTACCAATAGCGTCCACAACTTTGGCATTTTTTGAAAATCAGCCTTAATGAGCGGTGATGATTTCACAGTCCATTGATTTGGATCGCGATCTTTTTGTTTGATTAAACGGGCAGTCACATCTTCTTCAAGTGCCAGTTCCATTACATCACTAGGTTCAAGTAGGTTGGCAATTTCTGGGAGTGCATTGCGTACCAAAAGTGGTTTTTTTTGCCAATATTCACTTAGGAATTGTTCTGCGGTAATTCCGCCCAAAACATCTAAAGGTTGCGACATAAAATAGCCTAAGCAAGTTTTATCAATAATCTCAATATTGTCTGATTTGTCGCTGCAAAGGGCAAGGTGATTTATAGTCTTTATAAATATTCACGGCTGTTAAATTACACAGTTTTAAACTTAAGGAACCTGAATATTCAGCATTCTTAACATGCGGCATAACTGAATCATCGGCAGACCCATCAAGGTAGTTTGGTCATTGCCTTGCATGGCTTCAAACAGACTAATACCTAAACCTTCGCACATAAAACTACCTGCACAGTGTAGCGGTTGTTCCTTTGCAACATATCGTGCAATTTCATTGTCAGTTAAGCTGCGGAATTTAACTGTGTAGTGTTCTACAACCGTTTGTTCAAAGCCTGTAGATTGCTGCTGCACACTCAGCGCAGTGCTGAAATAAACCGTTTGACCTGAATTGGCTTGTAATTGTTGTATAGCTTTTTCTGAAGTGAGCGGTTTACCTATAAAAATATCTGGCTGCTGTTCACGCCATGCCACTTGATCTGAACCAATCACAATTGCATCAGGATATTGCTGCGCAATACAGTGTGCTTTTTCAAAAGCCAAGCGTCGCGCCAAATTATCTGCATGCAATTCACCCTGTGCAGATTCATCAATATCAGGTGAAATTGACTTATACGCCAAATGCAGACGATTCATCAATTGCTGACGAGTTTGACTGCCAGACGCTAAAATAATTTCAGGATGTTGCATCAGATCATCACACCGCATAATCCATCAAAATATCTAAAGGCACATAAGACAATACTGACTGATGACAGGCTTGAATTTTAATTGGTGGTGCTTGACCTGCCTGATAGGCTTCAACCCAACGGGTGACGCAAATACACCAGAAATCACCCGGTTGTAAGCCGTTAAAACCAACTTCTGGTACTGGCGTGATTAAATCATTGCCAATTTTTTGCGAGAAATTTAAAAAATCAGAGGTCATTTGTGCACAAACTGTGTGCTGACCTAAATCGGTTGGGGCGGTATGACAAAAACCGTTACGAAAATATCCAGTAATAGGATCAAAGCAACAACTGGCGAGAGATTCGCCCAAAACATTTAAACGATTGATATTTGGATCAGGATGAATAGACATAAGTGCGAGAAAGATGGTGGCTTTTCTCTATCATAATCAAAACTTTTGCTTTAAACAGCAATTCTACAAAAGTTGCTAACCTTTTTCTGCATAATCATTTAAAATCGTGGCGTTTTGATATCAATAAAGTGAGCTATACATGAACTTTCAGCGTATGACTGACCTCGATTTAGCAGGTAAGCGTGTCCTTATTCGTGAAGATTTAAACGTACCTGTTAAAAATGGTGTGATCACCAGCGATGCACGTTTACGTGCGGCATTGCCAACGATTCAAGCTGCTGTTGCCAAAGGTGCAGCAGTGATGGTGTATTCTCACTTAGGTCGTCCTGTTGAAGGTGAGCCAAAAGCTGAACAATCTTTAGCACCTGTAGCTGCGTATTTAACCCAAGCATTAGGTCAAGATGTTCAACTGATCACTGACTATTTAGATGGTGTAGACGTTGCTCCTGGTCAAGTGGTTTTATTGGAAAACTGCCGTTTTAACCATGGCGAAAAGAAAAACAACCCAGAACTTGCCGCTAAATATGCAGCATTGTGTGATGTATTTGTGATGGATGCGTTTGGTACCGCGCACCGTGCAGAAGCATCTACCGAAGGCGTTGCGCGTTTGGCACCAGTTGCAACAGCAGGCCCATTATTGGCTGCGGAATTAGATGCCTTGGGTCGTGCTTTAAAAACACCTGAAAAACCAATGGTAGCAATTGTTGCAGGTTCTAAAGTATCGACCAAGTTAGATGTATTGACTTCATTGTCTGATATTTGTGATCAACTCATTGTAGGCGGTGGTATCGCCAATACTTTCCTTGCCGCAGCAGGCTATAACGTAGGCAAATCATTATGTGAAAATGATTTGATTGACACTGCCAAAGCAATTGCTGCAAAAGTTTCTGTACCATTACCAACCGATGTTGTGGTTGCAGATGCCGCTGAAATTAACTTTGAAGATTTCTTGGGTTCATTGGCAGCAGCGAAAGCAACTGTGAAAAAAGTTGAAGATGTTGCAGATAACGACATGATTTTAGATGTAGGTCCAGAAACTGCAAAAGCATTTGCAGAAATTCTAAAAACTTCAAAAACAATTCTTTGGAATGGCCCAGTGGGTGTATTTGAAGTTGATCAATTTGGTGAAGGCACCAAAGCACTTTCATTGGCAATTGCAGAATCTGCAGGTTTCTCTATTGCAGGTGGTGGTGACACTTTAGCTGCAATTGACAAATATGACGTTGCAAACAAAATCGGTTATATCTCTACAGGTGGTGGTGCATTCCTTGAATTTGTCGAAGGTAAAACCTTACCTGCAGTCGCAGTGCTATTAGAACGTGCTTAATTGCTAAAAAATCTTTTATTTAGAAATTCAAAAATATGAAAAAGGTTGGCTTCGGTCAGCCTTTTCTCATTTGCGTCACAATCTAGTCATAAAAATGTCATAAATGTGCAATAAACTAAATCATAACGAATGACCTAACTGTAGGAAATGACGATGATTCAAAAACTAACACTTGCTGCTTTAATTGCTGCATCTTTAGCCTTGACTGCTTGTGCCAAAAAAGAAAGCGCACCTGCGACTGAAACTGATGCATCTTCTGCAGTTGTAGATAACGCTCAAGTTTCACCAGAACAACAAGCTGCAATCGATGCAATTGACCAACCAATCTTGGATGAAGGCAACACTGATATTCCTGAAGACGTTGCAAATGCACCTGCTGATGTTGCAACTGCTGACACAGAAGTTGCTGCTTCTGAAGCGCAATGAGTGCTGAAAAACGACAGATTGTAGTAATTTGTTTAAAAGTCCCTGCTTTTGCAGGGACTTTTTTTTGAAAAAGGCGATTTGTTGCTGAATTGAAACAAATCACAGGGTAGAATAGGCAACATTATTTGGGAGGATATTATGGCTCTTATTTCATTGCGCCAGCTCTTGGATCATGCCGGTGAACATGCTTACGGCGTTCCAGCGTTTAACGTCAACAACTTAGAACAAATGCGCGCAATTATGTTAGCCGCAGATGCAACCAATTCACCTGTAATTGTTCAAGCTTCGGCAGGTGCGCGTAAATATGCAGGTGCGCCATTCTTGCGCCACCTGATTTTGGCTGCAATTGAAGAGTGGCCACATATTCCAGTGGTTATGCACCAAGACCATGGTACAAGCCCTGACGTATGTCAGCGTTCTATCCAACTTGGCTTTTCATCAGTAATGATGGATGGTTCTTTGGGTGAAGATGGTAAAACACCAACTTCGTATGAATACAACGTCGAAGTCACTCGTCGTACTGTGCAAATGGCGCATGCGTGCGGTGTATCGGTTGAAGGTGAGATTGGCTGTTTAGGTAGTCTTGAAACAGGTATGGCGGGTGAAGAGGATGGTGTGGGCGCAGAAGGCGTACTTGACCACTCTCAACTGTTAACTTCAGTCGAAGAAGCACGCAGTTTCGTAGCAGATACTAATGTTGATGCTTTGGCGATTGCTGTGGGTACTTCGCATGGTGCATACAAATTTACTCGTCCACCTACAGGCGATATTCTGGCAATTGACCGCATTAAAGAAATTCATGCTGCATTGCCAAATACACACCTTGTAATGCACGGCTCTAGCTCAGTACCACAAGAATGGTTGGCAGTGATTAACCAATACGGCGGCGACATCAAAGAAACTTATGGTGTACCTGTTGAGCAATTGGTTGAAGCAATCAAGCATGGTGTGCGTAAAATCAACATCGACACAGATTTACGTTTAGCTTCTACTGGTGCAATGCGCCGTATGATGGCAGAACAGCCAAGCGAATTTGACCCACGTAAATTCTTCGCAAAAACTGTAGATGCAATGAAACAAATTTGTATCGATCGTTATGAAGCATTTGGTACTGCTGGGAATGCAGACAAAATTCGTCCAATTTCTTTAGAGAAAATGGTTGAACGTTACAAATAATTCTTAATTTTGATTAAGAACTAGAAAGCCCACAGTCCTTGTGGGCTTTTTACTGATGAATCCACAACTCCCAATCAAGAACAAAAATAATGATTGAAAAGCAATCTTCGAGCGTATCATGGAACTGATTGTAGCCGCAGCCTTTTGTAGTGTACTGGTCTCTATTTTATTAAAAGTCTGCAAGATGCAGGGTTTTAACCCTATGCAGATGATCACCTGGAACTATGTCAGTGCCAGTGTATTGTGTTTTTATTGGTTTAAACCCAATTTGGGCACGATCTCACTGCAACACACGCCGTGGTGGCTTATTCTTAGTTTAGGTGTGTTGTTGCCCAGTGTCTTTTTAGCATTAGCAAAATCGTTAGACAGCGCAGGTATTTTAAAAACTGAAATTGCACAGCGTTTGTCAGTGGTTTTGTCTTTGGCTGCTGCTTATTTTATTTTTCAGGAAAATTTTAGCCAACTAAAAATTGTGGGAATCTCACTTGGCATTGTCGCGGTCTTATTTATTTTGTATTCGCATCGTTCTGCAGGCCAGTCTGCTAAAGCGCAACAAGGCATCTTATATTTGAGCTGTGTTTGGCTAGGTTATGCACTGATAGATGTTTTACTTAAATACAGCACAGGTTTAGGACTGCAATTTGCGGTTGCGCTGAATTTGATGTTTGTATGTGCTTTTGTTTTAGCGATGGTTTATATCTTAATCCGCGATAAAAGCATGGGCAGTATGCAAAATATCAGTGCAGGTTTAATTTTGGGTGCACTGAATTTTGCTAATATTGCCTTTTATGTTAAAGCTCACATGCTGCTTAAAGACAGTCCTGCAGTGGTATTTGCAGGGATGAATATTTTAGTGGTGCTATTTGGTGTGATCAGCGGTGTATTGTTCTTTAAAGAAAAACTGATAAGCACGACCACTATTGGGCTTGGCTTGGCATTGCTTAGTGTGCTTTGTCTCGCTTATGCCATGACGGTTTAAGATAACTCAATACAAAGCGCAAAGGATGTCGCAATACATCTGCAGTTTCTGCAAGACCATGCAGCATTGTGGTTCTATCGCAAATCGGGCAGCGCATGTTCGGATAAGCTGGTTTAGCTTGATATAAATACAGCTTTTTACAACGTCGGCATTCTAGTTTGAGTGGCATAGTAAGTAAATTGAGCATCATACACCTCATTTTTATTTTTGCTAGAGAATGAGTAAAGATTGCAAATATAGATAAAGCAAAATTTAGACCAAAAAAATAGGGACAAATTTTGTCCCTAGTGTTATCGCTTGTTTGTTTTACAGTTGCGTGAAAATATCGCGTTTATCAAGGCGTGATTTTGGCAGTTTGGCATTAAAATCTTGTTCGCTACGATAGCCTAAACACAATAAAACTGAAGGAATTAGACCTTGCTCAGTGAGTTGCAGTTCTTGGGTTAAAATTGCTTCATCAAAACCACCCATTGGCGTTGCATCAATTCCTTCAATGCCTGCAGCCAACAGCATTTGCCCAAGCGCAATAAAAGTTTGATTTTCAGCCCAGCGCTGAATATCGCCTTTTTCATTGCGGTAGTAGTCGACATAACCTGTGCGACTGTCTTTTTGACCTTGCTTGGCGGCTTCATCTTTAAAGCGTCCACTGGCAGCGTCCTGATTCAGTAGGTTTTCTAAATGTAATTCGCTGATGTCAGTTTTGGTGCAAAATAAAATGGTATGCGAAGCATCTAAAACTTTAGGTGCGTTATAGGCGTACTTTCCTACTAAAGCTTTAGCAATACGTTGTTTGGCTTCAGGGTGATCTGCAATAAAAAAATGCCACGGTTGAATATTAATGGAAGATGGTGCTAAACGCAGAATTTCTAATAAACGCTCAAATTGTTCTGCAGGAATAGTGCGACTCGCATCATAGGCTTTGGTCGTATAACGAGTTTGTGCAACGTTGAGCAAATCCATGAATCATCTCCATTTAAAGACTATATTTGGGGCAGGTGTGCGCCAAAAGCTTAACATGCCTCGCTATGCTAACGGAATGAATCCATGTGCTATTTATGCGGTTAAGATGAGATGAGCACGACATAAACATCTTTAAACTTAGTGTTAAATTCAATCATGCAAGACGTTTTCACTATTGGTTGTTTATAGCAAATAGGCGTTAAATATAAACTTGAGCATGGTGCATCCCAAAGGTGTATGGATGGAATATATCAATTATTTTAAGCGTAAATTAAAAACTCAGCAGCAAATTGGCTTATGGGTAGGTTTAGCAGATGCGTATGGCACTGAAATTGCCGCCAATGCAGGCTATGACTGGCTTTTAATTGATGGGGAACATGCACCGAGTGATTTAAGAACCACTTTGTCACAATTACAAAGTATTGCGGCTTATCCCTCTCAAGCGGTGGTGCGCCCGCCGATTGGCAGTGTGCAACTCATTAAACAACTGTTGGATATTGGCGTACAAACTTTGCTGATTCCTATGGTTGAAAGCGTTGAACACGCTGAGTTGATGGTCAAAGCGGTACGGTAATACCCCCATTTTTAATTGAATTAATGGGTAGAAAATCTAAAGCCTTGTTATTGTTTAAAAATAGGTGGACAACCATTTACTGACATATGAGGTCGTTCATGATTATAAAAGTACTGCCAGTC
>NZ_VPEP01000060.1:0-4037 GCF_013417035.1 Acinetobacter sp. YH16053 | reverse complement strand
GTAAATTTTCAGCGTTGCTGGCTCCCCGTCAGCCGGATTGGGTTGCATCGCAGGGGTGTCGAAAGAGTCAACTGCGGTCCAAAGCTGTTGGACTTGGGTGAAAAGGGCGTTTATTCTTCCTATACGTCGATCGATTGAATGAAGGACATATACAATCATTTCTCCGACATTTGGTTATGGAGCGAAAAGTTTCAATATCTTATCAAAACCAGGCAATCAATGCGATTAAGTTTTATTACGAACGTGTTTTGGGTGGACAACGGAAAACATATTTCATCGAAAGACCAAAAAAAGAAAAAACACTTCCTGTTGTGATGAGTGAAGAAGAAACCATTCGGGTACTACGCGCTATTGAAAACGTGAAACACAAGGCTATTCTGATGACTATTTATTCGGCAGGTTTGCGCATTTCTGAATGTATAAACCTGAAAATAAAAGACATTGACTCCAAGCGCATGCAAATTCGTATAGAACAGTCAAAAGGAAAAAGAGATCGTTATACCATTTTATCTGAGAAAACATTAATTATTTTAAGAACATACTTTATGGAATATAAACCAAAAGATTATTTATTTGAAGGTCAAAAAGGTGGCGCATACTCAAGCCGAAGTATTCAAAACATTTTTAAAGCAGCTGTTTTAAAAGCAAAGATTCAAAAGGAAGTTACTGTACATACCTTACGACATAGCTTTGCAACGCATTTGCTTGAGAATGGTACGAGTTTACGTTATATTCAATCGTTGTTAGGTCATTCAAGCAGTAAAACAACTGAGGTTTATACACATATTACCACCAAGGGAATGGAACAATTAAAAAGTCCGATGGATTTGTTAGATATATAGAAAGGATTTGTATATTTGAGCAAAACTTAACAAAAAGCACTATGAATATAAATCCTTTTGAGAGAGTAGAAACGAACGGTAAACGGTTGAAAACGGATTTGTCACTGATAATGAAAGGTTTAGCAAAATAAGATATAGTGGATATATACGCCATTTGGCGTATAGCCACTTGTTATGTGCCATTTTTGAATGACAATGCGAATAGATACAGACAAACAAATGAATTTACTTAGTGATAAGAACGTTGCAATAATTGGTGGTGGACCCGTTGGACTGACTATGGCAAAATTATTACAGCAAAACGGCATAGACGTTTCAGTTTACGAAAGAGACAACGACCGAGAGGCAAGAATTTTTGGTGGAACCCTTGACCTACACAAAGGTTCAGGTCAGGAAGCAATGAAAAAAGCGGGATTGTTACAAACTTATTATGACTTAGCCTTACCAATGGGTGTAAATATTGCTGATGAAAAAGGCAATATTTTATCCACAAAAAATGTAAAGCCCGAAAATCGATTTGACAATCCTGAAATAAACAGAAATGACTTAAGGGCTATCTTGTTGAATAGTTTAGAAAACGACACGGTTATTTGGGATAGAAAACTTGTTATGCTTGAACCTGGTAAGAAGAAGTGGACACTAACTTTTGAGAATAAACCGAGTGAAACAGCAGATTTGGTTATTCTTGCCAATGGTGGAATGTCGAAAATAAGGAGCTTTGTTACCGACACGCAAGTTGAAGAAACCGGTACTTTCAACATCCAAGCTGATATTCTTCAACCGGAAATAAACTGTCCCGGATTTTTTCAGCTATGCAACGGCAACCGATTAATGGCGGGACATCAGGGCATTTTATTGTTTGCCAATCCCAATAATAATGGTGCATTGTATTTAGGAATTAGTTTTAAAACGCCCGATGAATGGAAAAATAAAATTCCCTTAGATTTTCAGGACAGAAACAGCGTTGCCGATTTTTTATTGAAAAGATTTTCCAAATGGAGTGAAGTTTACAAACAATTAATACGTTCGGTATCAACATTTCAATGCTTGCCCACAAGGAAATTTCCTTTGAACAATGATTGGAAAAGTAACCGTCCATTACCCATAACAATGATTGGCGATGCTGCTCATTTGATGTCGCCTTTTGCAGGACAGGGTGTAAATACGGGATTATTGGATGCTTTGATATTGTCTGAAAACCTTACAAACGGAGAATTTACAAGTATTGAAAATGCCATCGAAAACTACGAACAACAAATGTTTGTTTATGCAAAAGATACGCAGGACGAATCGACAGAAAACGAAACCGAAATGTTTAGTCCCAATTTTTCGTTTCAAAAATTATTGAATCTATAAACAGTAAGAAAAAACGGCTACTAACAAGCAGTTTTGCAATAGTGGGGCAGAAGTGCAAAATTGAACTTGTGTGCTTCTATCAACTTTTGTACATTAGCTGCCAGTTTAAGATGGGTGCATTTGAGTATGCCCAAAGGAGCCCGCAAGTATGCGCAGGACGAAGCCAGTAGCCGCGCCGATGGTGGCGCGGGTCTATCTGCGCGTCAGCACCGACGCGCAGGACTTGGAACGCCAAGAGGCGATCACTACGGCCGCGAAGGCCGCCGGCTACTACGTCGCCGGCATCTACCGTGAGAAGGCATCCGGCGCACGCGCCGACCGGCCTGAGCTGCTGCGCATGATCGGCGACCTACAGCCCGGCGAGGTGGTCATTGCCGAGAAGATCGACCGCATCAGCCGCCTACCTTTGCCCGAGGCCGAGCGCCTGGTGGCCTCGATACAGGCCAAAGGCGCACGCCTGGCCGTCCCTGGCGTGGTCGATCTATCCGACCTGGCGGCCGAGGCCCAGGGCGTCGCCAAGATCGTGCTGGAAGCCGTGCAGATCATGCTTTTTCGCCTGGCCTTGCAGATGGCCCGCGACGACTACGAGGACAGGCGCGAACGCCAGCGCCAAGGCATTGAGTTGGCCCGCCAGGCCGGGCGGTACAAGGGCCGCCGTGCTGATCCGAAGCGCCGCGCCCAAGTTGTCGCGCTGCGCAAGTCCGGCTACAGCATCAACAAGACCGCCGAGCTGGCCGGGTACAGTGCGGCCCAGGTGAAACGGATATGGGCCGAGGTCAGCCAGGCCGAAGCGAAGCAGCACGGCGCGTTCGTGGAGGACGCATTGACGGAAGCCGATGCCCTGGCCGCTGTCGGCCAGGATGAGCGCCAGGAGGAAAGGGCATGAAGAAGCCGAACCAAGACGACGAGCCGTTTTTCATCACCGAGGAGATTGCGGCCGAAATGATCGCCGGCGGCTATGAGTTCGAGCTGCCGCCCATTCCTTGCACCATCCGCCTACGCGACGTGCTGGAGCGCATGACCGATGCTGAGCTAGCATTGCAGCCGGGCGAGATCGCCGACCAGGAGCGTGAACGCTGCCGGCGCAAGCCGTGTTCAACCTCATGATCTGGTCATGGTATTTTTCATGGCACTGAGCCTGATAGTTCTTGCAAATTGTTGTCACTAAAGGGTTTTGTGTGCTTGTTTACAATCGAGTGGGAGTGACGGGCACTGGCTGGCAATGTCTAGCAACGGCAGGCATTTCGGCTGAGGGTAAAAGAACTTTCCGCTAAGCGATAGACTGTATGTAAACACAGTATTGCAAGGACGCGGAACATGCCTCATGTGGCGGCCAGGACGGCCAGCCGGGATCGGGATACTGGTCGTTACCAGAGCCACCGACCCGAGCAAACCCTTCTCTATCAGATCGTTGACGAGTATTACCCGGCATTCGCTGCGCTTATGGCAGAGCAGGGAAAGGAATTGCCGGGCTATGTGCAACGGGAATTTGAAGAATTTCTCCAATGCGGGCGGCTGGAGCATGGCTTTCTACGGGTTCGCTGCGAGTCTTGCCACGCCGAGCACCTGGTCGCTTTCAGCTGTAAGCGTCGCGGTTTCTGCCCGAGCTGTGGGGCGCGGCGGATGGCCGAAAGTGCCGCCTTGCTGGTTGATGAAGTACTGCCTGAACAACCCATGCGTCAGTGGGTGTTGAGCTTCCCGTTTCAGCTGCGTTTCCTGTTTGCCAGCCGGCCCGAGATCATGGGGTGGGTGCTGGGCATCGTTTACCGCGTCATTGCCACGCACCTGGTCAAGAAAGCGGGCCATACCCACCAAGTGGCCAAGACGGGCGCGGTCACC
>NZ_VPEP01000059.1:0-4221 GCF_013417035.1 Acinetobacter sp. YH16053 | reverse complement strand
CTTATGATATAAATTATTTGCTCGATGATGTTCAAAATCCGACTTGGAAACAAGTCGGCTTTTTTATGAGCAGTTTTGATAGTTCTTGCCAATAAATTTGTTTAAAAAGTAGTCGATTTTGCGATTTTTTAAATTTTATCAATGTTTGAATGCTTAAAATTATCCCCATTTTTTGTGGATAAAATTTAGGCTATTTTGTACGCTTTGGCTCACATAAAACTCGGCCCTTTGCGGCTGTCCAGGAGAGGTGAATTTTCCTATGATGAAGTCATAGAGAACAGGATGTTCCAAACAACAAGAATAAGAAAGATCGCACCAGGAGCGTGAGTTAAGACAGGAGTCATACCTAGCAACCCAATATGAGAAACCCCGGCAGGATGCTGGGGTTTTTTATTATTAAAAGGAAAACTATAGGTATTAAATTAACTTTCCTTCTCATTATCAGAATCTAGGTTTTTCTCTGAATCGGAATCATTTTTCACGAATAGGTCTTTAAGCTCTAGCATCGCTGCTAGTGCATACATAGTGAGAGTAAATAGAATTATTCCAATAACAACAAATCCAATGCCATAAGAGACACCGAAACTGGTAAAACAGAAGAAAAAACCTGTAGTAAAGAAAATAGCTGATGCAACAAACATCACACTAAAAATAGCTGATAATGCATATTCAAAATTAAGAATAAAATTCTTTATCCAACTCGGTATTGGTATTTTCCTTTCTAATTCTCTTTCTGCTACAACTAACATTAATAAAGGTAGACAGTAAATTCCCGAAAGCCAAATAAGAATATGGACATAATTATCATGGGAAGGTATAAGGCTCTTCATCATTTCGTTAAAGTTAGATAGATCATGACTTTTATGAAAAATGACTCCCCAAATATCTTGACATAAAGCTAATAAAAGAGGGATCACTCCTAAAAGGATAGTTATTGCAACCCCTTGTTTAAAAGATTTTTTTATATATTCTTTCGGTGGAAACACAGGACCTCCTATCAACAATTAGCTTATTTAAAACCCGCTCTTCTCAACATTTTTTTAAAATTAGCTTCAACTTGTTTTTTAACTTTAGAAGCTATTTCTTTCTGCAATATTCCATACTTTTCTTGTGCTCCACATTTAGCACAAGTAATCGTATCTGAAGCTTTAGGATTACTAGGAATCTCAAACTTATCGCTTCCGCAAGAACATAAAATATTTATTGTTTGATCAGTCATCTCAGTGCCTTCGTTAATATGAAATTATTAAAAAGACTGCCAAGCGTACTTAACAGTCTTTCACAGCTCATCGCTTACTATCTGGCGTACGTTCAACACGAACCCAGCTTGAATTTGGCTTTGATGTCGGGGGGGCAATAGTTCGATCTGGAATAGTTGAGTAGTTATCTCTCAACCCACCTCTAGGACCTTGCTCTCGATAAATCCCACCATCACGGCCTGTATTCTGTCCTGGCTTTAAAGACATATTTCGCTCCTAATATTGTCGAATTCGACAACTAAATGTTGTCACAAATATTATTAACACTACTTGTCGAATTCGTCAACAAAATTTCTCTATTTCGAATTATTATAGAAATACAAAAATATAATCAGTAGAATAGAATTATGAATACAGAATCTAATGAAACCTACGTGTTTCCTGAACGGCTTAAAGCGATAAGAGAGTTACGTAAACTAACTCAAGCTCAATTAGCTGAAAAATCTAAAATTCCTTCTACCTCAATTTCACATTTGGAAGCTGGGTCAAGAAAACCATCTTTTGATAATTTGAGAAAATTAGGAATAGCGCTAGAAGTATCTACAGATTACTTACTAGGACGAGTAGATAGTTTTGAAGGAACTAATACGGACACTCTATTTAGAGATCTTCAAAACTTAACAGATAGTGATAGAGAAACTATTCGACGATTTGCAGAGTCACTAAGAAATAAATAAACTATTTATTTCTTAGTACATTGAATAAGATAATGTCTAATAACACCAAACAATATATTGAAAAAGCAGCTACTCAGATTAGACAGGATTACGATTTAATCGATTATGAAATAGATCTTTTTAAATTAGGTGAAGAACTAGGGATTGATATACAAACTCAATCTCAAAAGAGTCATGGTATTTCTGGAGCGCTTATTAGGAATGGCAATGATTTCCTAATCTACTATGCTTCTTCTATCAATAATATTCCATATCAACGATTCAGTATTGCCCATGAATTTGGGCATTATTTTTTACCTGAACATCCTGAAAATATCTTTAATAAAAATGGTACTCATTTTTCAAGTGCAGGTTCGAGCAGTAAAGATCCCTATGAAAGAGAAGCAGACTATTTTTCTACCTGCTTACTAATGCCTAAATTTCTTTTTGAAAAGGAAATGTATAAATACAATGACGGCTTAGAAGCAATTAAGTCTTTAGCTAGTATTTTCAATACGTCCTTAACCTCTACAGCTATACGATATATTGAACTTACTGAAGCACCTGCGCTATTAATTATCAGTTCAAATGGTAAAGTAGATGCTGTTTTCGATACTAAGGAACTACGTAAGTTTGGAAAGTGTATTTATATAAAAAACAAAGTCTTACCAAATAAAAATATAATTTCAACTGAGCTATCAAAAAAAGAAATTTTTCTTAATGAATGGATTGATACAAATCATCGTATTAAAGCAATTGAGGAAAGTATCACATTGGGATCTTATGAAAAAACTCTCACAGTAATCACAACAAATACTTTATATGAAGAGATTGAAGATGAGTTTAGTGATACATGGGAACCCCCTTCATTCAAATAGTATATTAAATATACAGTTTCTTATTTAACATAAAATCTCTTACGCGAAGTTGGTTTGTAAGCCCAAAATAGAAATGTCTGATTTCTCCAAAGTAAAAATGTTCACTTTTAGAATATGTGCTTTTGCGATTGTCGAAGCAGACGATTTTATATGTTAGCGTCATGCCAGATAAAGAACTTAAAAGATTGTCAATCTTGCAGGAAATCTGCGATCAACGCATACCTCAAACCTAGTCTGCTCAGTTACTTCATATTTCAAAACGTCAGATCAGACGTTTACTGCAAAATACAAAGCTCAAGGCCCAGTTGGACCTACATTCAGGGCTGCTTTTCCCCTATCAGCTTTTTAATGGATGTTTTATGAGCAACAATGAATGTTTTAGCTTATATCTGGGTCAAATGAGTGATAAAGTATCACTCAAAATACCCAAATATAGATTTATAGATGAAAGAGTTTCTCTCCCAAGCCGATGACCTGCATGAAAAGTACCTAACCCAGGAAAAACAGAAAATTGAAGAGCACAAAATGCTGGTCAATCAGGTCTTGGAGTCATACGACCAGAAAACTGTTGCTGAAATACTTCGCAGGGTTGGACAGTATGACTGGACCCGTGAAACGCTGAATAAATGGCTCAATGGAAAGAGTGCACCACGGGCACTCAGTGAGGGCGAAGTGGAGATGCTTCAGCAAAAGATGCTACCGAAGCCACCAGCACACCATCCGGACTATAAATTCCGTTTTATTGATCTGTTTGCCGGGATTGGCGGGATTAGGAAGGGATTTGAGGAAATAGGGGGACAATGCGTTTTTACCAGCGAATGGAACAAGGAAGCCATCCGGACCTACAAGGCCAACTGGTACTGTGATCCTCAACATCATAAATTCAACGAAGATATCAGACAGGTTACGCTGACTGAAGATCCGGATATAGACATCAATGAAGCTTATGAACATATTGATAACGAAATTCCGGATCATGAGGTACTACTGGCCGGTTTCCCATGCCAGCCGTTCTCTCTGGCAGGTGTTTCAAAAAAGAACTCCCTCGGCAAGGCACATGGTTTTGAATGTGAAGCACAAGGAACACTGTTTTTTGATGTGGCACGTATTATTGCAGCAAAACAGCCAGCTATTTTCGTACTCGAGAATGTAAAGAACCTGAAAAGCCATGACAAGGGAAATACCTTCCGTATCATCATGAAGACGCTGGACGAGCTGGGCTATGATGTTGCAGATGCTGACGCGAGTGGTCCGAATGATCCAAAAATCATTGACGGCAAGAACTTCCTTCCCCAGCACCGTGAGCGTATTGTACTGGTAGGCTTCAAACGCAGCCTGGATATCAAGGGCGACTTTTCCCTGAAAAATATCAGTAAACTCTTCCCTGAAGTCCGTCCGACCATACAGGACGTGTTAGAAAAGGAAGTA
>NZ_VPEP01000058.1:0-4248 GCF_013417035.1 Acinetobacter sp. YH16053 | reverse complement strand
AATGGACAATGCCTATTCAGGAATGGGGACAAACGATTACTCAATTATCCATTTACTTTGAAGGTCGATTAGATGATATAATTAAAATCTAGTCAAATTTACTGACACAGAATTTTGAACGCCCTCCAAATTGAGTCTTAATAAATCATCAAAGGGGTCAATTTTACTTTGCTGTTTTAAGGTAAAAGGGGTCAGTTTTAAATTGCCGTTGACACTATATGATAATTATTGAATTCTTTCAGTGCATTTAACTTCAAATGGGTATTTTTACTATTTAAGACAATACATTGAGAATACTCTGCTATAGCCTCATCTTCATCATCTATTAATCGAATTGCACAGCTTTCATAAAGCTGAACACATGCTGATCTTACATCCCAATCATCTAAATGATCATCTAAAATCGCCTCTGCCAATCTTTCATCTATATGACATAGCCTCACCAATTCTTCTGAATCTAAACAATACCAATCATTTTCCTCAAGTAATCTTTCAATACACGCACTTTTAATTTCTTCATCTTCATCATCAATCAAAGCCAAAGCGTATTCTCTTGAATGCTGAGCACACAGTAGTCTTAACTCTTTTACTTCTGATCTAAAACACTCTTCAGCAAAATACTCGTCCTCCTCAATTTCATTTCGCAAAATTTCAGAAGCGATAGCCTGTAATCCAATATCCTCAGAGCTAATTAACTCTGATGCAACTGTTCTTAGAATATCTGCATCCTCTTCATCTGCTTTAAGAATTAAAGGGTAACAGGACTTCCAGCTCAAACATGCCCAGCGAACATCCACATTTTCATCTTGATATAAGTAACGAGCACAGGACTCCCATTTCTCTGCACATCCTGAACGAACAATTGCATCTTCATCTGAAATAAGTTTTAAAGCTAGAAACTCATAATACGTTGCACATAGCTGTCTAATTTCAGCATCTTCATCACACATTAAAATTTGTGCAAAGAGTTCACTTTTTTCAATACATCGTTTTTTAATATCTTTGTCAAAGTAAGAAAGATATTTGCTCGCTGTCACTGGATCAGTAAGTAATGCATCCACTTGAGGATTAATATTTTGCATAGCCTTCACCTACTCAAAGCCCCGTATAAAACGTCTGAATAAACTTTCTTGTCTTATCCCACAATTGGTTAAAGACATTTTCTCGTTCAAATAGCTTCACTTTAAAGTTGGGCAGGTCTTTGAGTTCTTCTTTCCTTGGTAAACGCTTGGTGAACTCATAGTTATCCAAAACTGTTTTCATCACTTCAGGTTTCAGATTCTCTTCTTCGCACAAATGCTGGTATGCCTGTTCTTTTTGCACATCCCAATACTCAGCAAAAGCATCTTTGACACTTTGCCCATTGAGCATTTTCGGCATGTTTTCTTCGATAAACTTATTAATCAGTTCTTTCTTATCATGCAGAGTAACATCACCACCAATCAGGTCATGGATCTGAGCTTTATATTTCTGACTTTTTTCCTCAGTATCCGCATCGACCATCATTTGAAGTAGATTGAGGATATAGCCCACATTGATACGGTCACTGTGTAATAAATCAAGTTGGAAATCGACATCATCTAAGACTGAGACTTTTTCTTTTTTGGTGGTCTTTCTGACCTCACGGCATAGATCACTATATTTGGATGCAAAATTCGCAAAATGCTGTTTATCTAACGCCGTGGCATCTTGGTCATAATCTACAAAAGTCTGTAACTGAGCGTTATAACGCATCACCTCACGGAATGCCTTAATAAACTCTAATTGAGCCTCTTCTGTAATCAGCGTATCAACCGACTTATAGTCTGGTGTCAAAGCCAATAGCTTAGCGACAGCATCCTCATAATCACTTTTGATTTCATCAAAGCTCGGCACAAGAACAATTTTCTTGGCATCTTTATTAGAAAATAGAGCCAATGCTTCATCCGTTGCTCGTTTCAGATTACGGAAGCACACGATATTACCAAATGGCTTCTTATCATTAAACACACGATTCGTACGTGAAAATGCCTGAATCAAACCATGATATTTAAGGTTCTTGTCCACATACAGCGTATTTAACGGTTTTGAGTCAAAGCCTGTTAAGAACATATTGACCACAAGCAGAATATCAATCTGCTTTTTCTTCACACGATCAGCAATATCACGGTAATAGGCATAGAAACGATCACCAGAGTTAAAGTTCGTGCCAAAGTGCCCATTGTACTGACTGATATAGCGATCTAGCTTATCTCTACTCGATTGATTCACCTGTGATGGGATATCAGTACTCTCTTCATCAATTAGACCATTTAACCCCTCTATGGGCACAGCTTCATTTGCCGAATATGAAAAGATCGTCGCAATAGTTAATGGCTTGAATAATCGACCTTGTTCTTCATCCTCAATTTTCTTTTCTGCTTGGACTTTTTCAAACAGCTCATAGTATTGAGTCAATGTATCGACTGAACTCACACAGAACATTGCCGTAAACTCACGATCTTTAGTTTTCCTGTCGTGTGTATCCACGATATAACGAGCAATCATTTCCAAACGCTTTGGATTGTCATACAGCTCTTTGGTATCAATACCTTCTACATCTTCATCGTATTGATCATTGGTCTGCATACCTTTCGCCGTGTACTTGCCACGATAATCAATCTGGAACTGCAATACATTACGGTCACGGATGGCATCAACAATCACATACTTATGTAGGCACTCATTAAACAAGTAGTCTGTTGTGAGCTTTAAACCTGCTTTCGATAAGCTGTTTTCTTCAAAGATTGGTGTTCCCGTGAAGCCAAACATCTGAGCATTTTTAAAGAATTTTTTAATGTTCTGATGGGTTTCACCAAACTGACTGCGATGACACTCATCAAAGATAAAAACGACTTTTTTCTCTTTGAGATAATCAATATATTCTAAGTAGCGGTCTGTACTGATTGCCTTATTGAGCTTTTGGATTGTGGTGACAATGAGCTTATCGTGACGTTGATCGAGTTGATTCACCAAGGTCGAGGTATTATCCGTACTGTCTACACTTTCAGCTTTAAAGGCATTAAATTCTCTTGCTGTTTGCGTATCTAGATCATTACGGTCTACGACAAATAGAACTTTCTCGACATCAGGCATCTGCATGATGATTTGGCTGGCTTTAAATGAGGTCAGTGTTTTACCTGAGCCTGTGGTATGCCAAATATAGCCATTCTGCTTGGTATTTCTAACCTGCTCTACAATCTTCTCTACGGCGTAAATTTGATATGGACGTAACACCATGAGTTCTTTAGATGTCTCATGAATCACCATAAACTGAGTCAGCATTTTGGTGAGATGCTGTTGATTTAAGAACACCTCTGCAAAGTCGACCACTTCATTGATATGTTGATTGTTGATATCTGCCCACGGAAAGGTGAAATCAATGTGTTTTGTACCGTTGGAATAGTAACGTGTGTTTGCGCCGTTGCTGATAATAAAGAGCTGAATAAAGCGAAATAAGCCCTGTCCTGCCCAATACGCCTCTCTGGTGTATCGTTGCGTCTGATTAAACGCCTCGGCAATCTCCATGCCTCGTTTTTTCAGTTCAATTTGTACGATAGGCAAACCATTGACCAAGAGCGTGACATCAAAGCGACTGGTACGCCCATTATGGTCACGATGATCTACAGTAATTTGATTTGTAACTTGATAGCGGTTTTTACTCGGATCATCCGATAAGAAAAAGATATGCTTGCTTGTCCCATTATCAAATTTCACTGGGAACTGATCACGAAGCTTTTTAGCACGTTCAAATACAGTGCCGTTGTTGAGAAAGCTAATGACTTGCTTCCACTCTGCTTCAGACAGTGCTGAAAGTCCGTTGGCTTTTTCGATTTGAGCTTTGAGGTTCGCCACAAGCTGAGCTTCATCTTTAATAATGACTCTACCAAACCCTAAGCCTTCTAGTTGTGCTATGAGTTCATTTTCAAGTTGTGCTTCGCTTTGTGCTGTCATTTTTCCCCTCAATATTTATTACACAGACCTTAAAACCACTATCAATTATTCAATTTTTCAAACTAATGAATAATGTTACAGTTAACATTATTTTCACTAAGTTGTGAACCGTACCGGGTTTGTCGGAGACCAAGCTTTCTGAGAGAATTTCCCGATGAAAAAAGTAAAATATACCCCTGAAATCAGAGAAAGAGCGGTTCAATTATTGATTGAATCCGAGAAAGATTATCCATCGAATTGGGCTGCGATCACCGCTATTGCTCCCAAGATAGGTTG
>NZ_VPEP01000057.1:0-4114 GCF_013417035.1 Acinetobacter sp. YH16053 | reverse complement strand
CTCGAACAGCCAACAATTGAGTATCTGCATTTTGGGTCAACGATATATCCAATGGAATAATTATGTCTTTGAAGTCTCCATTTTTATAATCATAATCAGTCAATTTTTCATAAACTAACGACGCTGGTTCATTTGGATCTAACCGTTGCTTAGCAACAAAAGCCTTATCATATTGTGATTTATAAGCTTGATTTACTAACGCGTTAGCTTCTACTGATTTACACTCAATCGGAATATCATTAGCTAATGATATGATTGGATAACAGATTGTTATTAGAGTAATTGTAGAAAAAATAAGGTGATTTTTAGGCATAACAAACCTCAAAAAAGGAATAAATAATGGATAAGATCATTTCATACTGGAAAGAATATAACATTGCACATTATGATGAAAAGAAAAGATTTTACGTGATATACGGTAAGTATAACCACTTAAATAACGAAGAAGAATCAAGAAAATGCCTAGGTCTTCATTGGGAGGACTACCCAAAGTCTAGATCTGTTTTAGCCCCTATGGTTGTAACAGCAGAAATAAAGAACTCAATTCTGGCTGGATTATTAAAAGATGGATTAGATAAAAAAAATAAAGTAGACCTTGAGAAAATACTTAAAGCTATCGAATACTTTAAAGACGAGGATTTGAAAGATAGCTATTAAGCTCAACGCTGAGAGCTGACAAAACTTGTTTTTGTTAGTTTGAAGCGTTCAAAAAGGTTTGCTTTGCTAACGCCCAAAAAACCACCCCTTTGGGGCTGTTATCTGATATGGTTAAGGCAATCACTTGACAAACTTTTTTGATGTATTAAAACATAAGAAAACAGAAACCCTATTGCTTTGAGTTTGGCGACCGTAGCAACAGGGTTTCAGAGAAAAAGGACTGCTTTATGTTTAACAACGATAATAGACAAAATTTTATAAGTCAAATGCCAATGAAGCCCTACTGTTCTGACGATTTAAGTAATGGGTTAAGAATTAGAAAAAAAGAAAAAGCGCTAGAAATGCTTTACATACAAGCTAATCAACCAGCTATACAAACTTGCTTGCTATTCGATCTAGATGAAGAAAATTGTTTTTATAAATTTGAAGAAGTTAACTTGCCTGTTCCTCACTTTATAACGAAAAGCCCCAAATCTGGCAGGTGTCATTATGGTTATATTTTGAAGAACGGGGTTTGTAAAACACAACAAGCAAAATTAAAACCGTTACGCTATGCCTCCGCAGTAGAAAACAGCATAGCAAACAGATTAGGTTCAGACCCTAACTATGTAGGGCTTATTACTAAAAACCCGTTAAATAGTCATTGGTCGCCTTGGTGGTCTGGTGCTGAATTGTATGATCTCGATTATCTCGCTGATTTTGTCGATTTAAATCAACCTAAAAGCGTTAAAGCTGAAAATTACGGATTAGGTCGCAATGTTAACCTTTTTGATGATCTGCGAGCTTGGTCTTATAAACGAGTTTTAGGGTTTAAATCTTCATCATCATTTGAACAATGGATGAAAGAAGTTGAGAGACAAGCGATCAACCTCAACGCTGTTTGTAATCAGCAAAACCCTTTGCCATTCAATGAAATAAAAGCGACAGCCCGAAGTATAGGCAAATGGACATGGAAAAATTTTGACGTTGCTAAGTTTTCAGAGATACAAAGCGCAAGGGGAAAAAAGAATCTAGGAAAGAAAAAAAATAACTATAAAAAACAAAGCGAAATATTGAATATGCTTGATTTTTTAGGAGGTAAAAAATGAGAGTAAACAGAGACGGATTAACACAAAAAGAGTTAGCAAAAAAATTTAATGTCTCAATAACAACAGTAATAAAATACACTGCTATAGACAGAGAAGATTACGAGAAAGAGGCATTAAATCGTCGCAAAACAGCGTATGAGCTACGAGAGAAGGGGCTGAGTTGGAAAGAGGTAGCGGAAGCTATGCAATGCTCTTATAACGCTGTAACGTCTCTAGCGAAGCGATACAAGCAACAAGATCTAAAAGAGAGCGTTTAGCTCTCTTTTGTTATGTGGTTCTTATAATAACTAAATAAAAAACTAAGCGTTTTTTTCATGTCTTGAATATCAGATTTTAAATCTTCGTCGTCTTTCAATTTTGTTTTGTTGCCCTTGCGTTTCTTCTTGTTTTTTAAAGAATTTTGAGACTTTTTGAGTGATGCTTTTTTTGAGTTCTTGAGTTCGTTTAAATCGCTCGATATTGTCAAAAAATAATCTAAAAAATCTGTCAACATATCTGTTTGATAGTCTAATTCTTCTTCTAATTCTTTTAGATTTCTCATTAATATATTGTTGTTCTCTACTTCTATCTTCGAATTTCGAATAAATAGATTGTTGTTCTTGATTAATGTTTTCAATTTCGCTTCCAATGCTTCTAATTCTTTGTTCTCTTGTTCTTTCTTCTGTTTTATCGCTTCTATTATTCTGCTCATTGTTTAAATTCTCTTTATTAAAATCATTATTAAAATTAAGAAAAATAAATTCATTCCTAATAAGGCTATTATTATTACTTGATATTTCAGATCTAACATCCTGAATGTCATTTGTTCTCTTATTGTTTTGTTCATTGCTATTCTTATTTTCGTTCTGTGTTCTTTTAAAGCGTTTTTTATTTCTACTTGTTCTTTTGCTAAGCTCTGCGTCAAAAACGCTCGTGTGCTCTCTGAGTGCGTTTTTAACGTACTCTCGATCTGCTCTGTGATCGATTCTTGATTCTTCGTTATAAGTTTTGTAATCTCTGCTCTGTTCATAGATATCTCCTTTTAACCTTACAGGCTTATCTTCTTCGCTAAATTTAATAGATATATAATTATCACCTGTACGATTTATAATTATATTTTTCTCTTTAGTTAAAAAATCAATTAATTCTTTTCTGTTGTTTATTTCTTCGATTGATATTTTCGCTATTATTTCTTCCTGTAATTTATTTACTATATCTTTTTTGTGTTTTGGTATTTTATTATTTAAAGTATTAATTAGCTTATTTCTTTCTTTGTGATTTTCTACGTCTATAACTGAGCTAATATTATTCTCATAATTAACAACTTCACAAAATGCGTTAAATAGTTTTTTATCTGCATAGTGATAGTATGTTTTGTATGCTCTTTTATCTGCTAATGCGTTGAATGTAAGATAATTAAGTTCTAGTCGCCCTTTATCTTGATGCTGCACCCAAAGGACCGGGGGACGGTTCTCAGGTGCGATTTCTGCGAACATCATTTCTTCAAATTCTGACATGATTTTATTTTTTAAATCTTCGTCGATGTCTTTTTCTTCAAACGAAAGAACGCCCGCTGTGTATGGGTGAGAGAAGTTTTTTGATTGAATATATTCGTTAAAGTTTAAAATATCTTTCTCTGTTGTTGTAGATAAAACTTTTATATATTGTTGTTCTTCTATTTTGTCTTTACGCAATAAATAAGATAATGAGTTTTTAACGTTTCTCTGTTTGTTTTTACCTCCTATCTGTTTGTGTATCATTATAAACCTCTTTTATTTTTTCTATATCCTCTGTTAGTTCTTCAAACAAATAAGCGAATTGCTCACCGTTGGCGCTGTTAATAAAAAAATCAATATTAGCATTAATTTTTTTAGCGATTTGATTAATGTTATTAGATATATTATTTAATAGAAATAGATATTCTTTATTTCCGTTATTTTTTATTTTATTTTTTAATATTGCAGATTTATTTAAAAGTAACGCTCTTATAGCTGCTGCTCTTTTTAAATCTAATTTTTCAGCTAACAATTCAACTTCTGTTAATTCTTCGTCACTTAAACATAAAGAAATAAAATTTTTACGTTGATAGCGATCTTTATATGTTTTTTTATCTTCAATGAGAATTTTTAAATTGCTCAAATTTGCCATGTTTTTTTCCTTGTGTTTTATGTTTTGACCTTCAGGGGATTGAAGGGGCGAAGCCCCTCACAAGTAACGTAATACGAAGTATTGCGCTAACTTGCTATCTAAGGTATCCCTTACTTAAGAAATAAGATATTTTGCTTTATTGTCAATACATAAACCCCAAAATCAAAACCGATCTTGAGGTCTTTTTTCTTCTAGTTCGCTCCACTCACTGCTACGCACTTAATTATAATCCATAGACAACT
>NZ_VPEP01000056.1:0-4400 GCF_013417035.1 Acinetobacter sp. YH16053 | reverse complement strand
TAAACGCGGCCATAACAGCGGAATGACACCGGTAAACCGAAAGGCAGGAACAGGAGAGCGCACGAGGGAGCCATCAGGGGGAAACGCCTGGTATCTTTATAGTCCTGTCGGGTTTCGCCACCACTGATTTGAGCGTCAGATTTCGTGATGCTCGTCAGGGGGGCGGAGCCTATGGAAAAACGGCAGCTCCGTATCCTCTTCCTGTCCTGCTTGCCATGCCGTATGCCTTTGCTCTTATCCGTTTGCAGGTAACGCCCGCCGCAGCCGAACGTCAGGAGCGGAAGCGACCGAGTGAGCGAGGAGGCGTCATATCACTGTAACCTCCATTTTCTCCTGTACGCCCTGCAGCTGCATTTTTCCCCTGCCACATGAAGCACTTTTATTAAGTGTTACTCCGCCGTAACATATTGAGCCAGTATACACTCCGCTAGCGCTACGTGACTGGTTCAGGGCTGCGCCCCGAAACCCGCCAAAAGCCTGACGCGCCTGCGGCTTGTCCAACCCCGCGCCGACCGGGAAAGGCTTTCCCGCCCGTCCCGGCGTTATCAGGAGGCCGGTTTGTCAGAGAAACGGAACAAGATGCTCACCATGTGGGTGACGGAGGACGAGCACCGGCGGCTGCTTGAGCGCTGTGACGGCAGGCCGCTGGCGGCCTGGATGCGGCAGACCTGCCTGGACGAAAAGCCTGCGCGCACCGGAAAGCTCCCCTCAATTTCGCCGGCGCTGCTGCGCCAGCTTGCCGGCATGGGCAATAACCTGAACCAGATAGCCCGCCGTGTTAACACCGGCGGCGGTACTGGCCATGACAGGGTACAGATTGTGGCGGCGCTGATGGCCATCGATGCCGGACTTGAGCGGCTGCGGCACGCCGTTCTTGAGAAAGGAACGGACGATGATCGTTAAATTTCATCCACGCGGTCGCGGCGGTGGCGCCGGGCCGGTGGACTATCTGCTGGGTAAAGACCGGCAGCGTGAAGGCGCCACCGTCCTGCAGGGGAAGCCGGAAGAAGTCCGGGAGCTGATTGACGCGTCGCCTTACGTTAAGAAATACACCTCCGGCGTCCTGTCGTTTGCGGAGGCCGATCTCCCTCCCGGCCAGCGGGAAAAACTGATGGCCAGCTTCGAGCGGGTTCTGATGCCCGGACTCGATAAAGATCAGTACAGCATTCTGTGGGTGGAGCACGCGGACAAGGGGCGTCTGGAGCTGAACTTTCTGATCCCCAATACCGAGCTGCTGACCGGCAGGCGGCTCCAGCCTTACTACGACCGCGCCGACCGGCCGCGCATCGATGCCTGGCAGACTATCGTGAACGGCAGACTGGGGCTGCACGACCCGAACGCGCCGGAAAACCGCCGGGCGCTGGTCACGCCGTCCGGGCTGCCGAAAACGACGCAGGAGGCCGCAGAAGCCATTACCCGGGGACTACTGAGCTTAGCCTCGTCCGGGGAGCTGAAAAGCCGTCAGGATGTCACTGACACTCTTGAAGGTGCAGGTTTTAAGGTGGTGCGCACCACGAAAAGCAGTATCAGCATTGCCGACCCGGACGGGGGGCGAAACATCCGACTGAAGGGAGCTATCTATGAGCAATCTTTTAACGCTAGCGAAGGACTTAGAGCAGCAATCGAAAGCGCAGCAGAAGAGTACTGGCGAGATGCTGAAAGCCGCATTCTGCGAGCACGAGCAGTCTGTCAGAGCGGAACTGAGCGCAAGCGCGAGGAGAATCAGCGACGCCATCCTCGCCCACGAGCAGAGTATGAGCGAGGCGATGGAGAAAAACCGGCGGAGCGTACTGCGGACTGCCGGGCGGACATGGCTCACCATCCTGATGGTGTCAGCGCTGCTGATCGGCACGAGCGGGAGCATACTGTGGTGGCAGGGGCAGCAGATAACCGACAATTACACGCATCTTCGTCAGCAGGAAGATACCCTGGCGAAAATGACCGCCCGGACGTGGGGAGTGCGCTATCAGGAGAGCAGCGACGGCCGGAGGTTTCTTATCCTACCGCCGGGGATGAAAACCGAAGCCATCCCTTACGGCGGGACGACATGGATCCGCCTGAAACAGGAGTAGCGGAAGATGACAGAGCTGGAAAAGCAGTTGCTGAGCGCATTAGAGCAGCTACAGCAGGACTACTCGCAAAGGCTGGACGAATGGGAGAGCGCCTTCGCGGAATGGCGGAGCATGTGTGGGCTTATGCAACGGGAGAACGCGGTGCTGAACGAGCGCGTGTCGGACTTGAGCACGCAGGTGCTGAGTTTAAGCGAGCAGCTGCGCCGCTTGTCCGGGAACTGAATGCCATCGAGCTCCGGCAGAGGGAGAATGAGTATCAGAAAACACTGGAGCTGGAGCGCCAGCCGCAGAAAACCTACCGCGGGCCGACACTTTAAACCATCCAGGCAGCTGACAACCCGCACGAAGAGGGGCTCTTACTTCTCCCGCTAAATAGGTTCGTGATTAAAAAGATCACGGCCTATACCTGGGGGGGAATTATGAAATTGCTTAACGTCATTGAAGCTGTACTTAACTGCCTGTATCTGGCGGCCGGGCTGTGGGACTGGCTGGAGAAGCATTTACCTGTTTTTAAGGCGTTCGCGCTGATTTTAGTGTGACTTTACACGCCATGCATCTGGCTGCATGGCTATGCAGTCGGGTAAAATTTATCTGTCACGAACGGGGCGGTGTATCGGGTGGTTTGTTGCCGGTTTTACCTGACTGCCGCCCCGTTTGTGGCGAACCCGTCCGGAGCGGTGCGGGCAACAGATGTTATGGTAAATAACATCCGTTGTTAATTAAACTTGAAATCAACTTTAATTATAAAAATGAAGCTAGTTAAACCATTCTCCAGCTTCTTTTTCTCTGGCTTTCCCTTCGCTTTTCATTAAATCTTTCCCGCCTTCTGAAATATTTCTGTTTGAGCCGGCGTGAGATTGAATTACATCTGTTTGGGCTGCCTTGTTTTTTAACTCTTGGTCTATGAATTAATTTTCGCGTTTAACTCTTGCCTCTTCCCTGGCTAATGCTAACTTTTGTTTTTCGATTTCAAGCTTTCTTAGTTCATCTTCATATTTCTGATCTCTATTTTTATCGGCTTTGAGCTCAGCTTCGATTCTTTCACGGTGAGCTTTTCTCTCTGCAGAAGCTATGGCTGCTCTCCTGTTCGCTTCTGCTCTTGCTCTTTCTCTCCTTTTTTGCTCAAGCCGTTTGTTTTCCTCAATTTTTTCTCTCTGGATATCCATGAGTCTTTGCTCTTCAGCTTTTCCCTGCTGTTCAGTTTGAGCTACTGCAGATAATTGTTCTTGAAGTGAGTTTGCAAAGCTGCTTCCACTAAAAGAAAGGATGAGGGGTATAATGATTCTTTTCATCGTTTGAATCTTATTTTTTTACCGGGCATGTTGTGTTTGGCTGGATTCTTGTTTCATTATTTTTTGTGGAAATAACAACAGCTAAACCAGTAGTAAACTGACATGGTTTTCCTACTTGAGTTGATGTAAATACCTTTGTCCCTTCTTTGTAAGTTAAAGAAACACCTTCAACGATAGATTTATCTTTGACTAATGTTCCTACTGCGGCACCGACGGCACCACCGCCAACGGCTCCGGCTGTTGTGCAAAGTCCGCTACCACTTCCGACGTTATGACCAGCCACACCGCCAACCACAGCGCCAAGGATTGCCCCAAAGGTTTGTGCAGCTTGTTTGTTTGCAGTGTTATCAACAGCAACCTTCGCAGGCAAAACAGAAATTATGTTTACAGTTTTCGTCTCCTGTTTTGCATTCAGTTGCCCTGTGTCATAAACGTCAGCAGCATATTGATCGGCATTGGATTGACAGCCTGATAAAGCGGTAATCGAGGCGGTTAGTAGGGCTATGCTTAACAGTGTTTTTTTGAGCTCATGTGACTTCCTGTTTCTTAATGTAAAAAAAACATTTTTAGGAATTATCCGTAAAAAGTAAAGGCTAAAGGTGGTGGTTGATTTTCCGGTAATGGTGCCAACTTACTGATTTAGTGCATGATGGTGTTTTTGAGGTGCTCCAGTGGCTTCCATTTCCATCAGATGTCCTTCCTGGGGTCGGTTTGGGAAATGGAAATTATTGTACGTTAAGAACATAATTTAACCGTTTCTGATTGGTAACTGATTGATTTATTGTTACTGACTATCGCATTTAAGTTATTGCGCTCACGCTGTCGCATTTAGGTTGTCTCATTACCCAAACATACAGGCTAAATGCCGTATAGTGCAGGAGTACACCCTATTGCGATAGCGCGATCTGTTCAAAAAACAGGCTTAACGTACAATAATTTCCAATCTCCAAACTCACCCCTTATTCACGCTGGCCAACCTGTTTCGGGCGGACCAAATGATACGTCAGTGGGAGAGATCTCACTAAAAACTGGGGAT
>NZ_VPEP01000055.1:0-2936 GCF_013417035.1 Acinetobacter sp. YH16053 | reverse complement strand
TATTAACGACTGTTTGGGGTTGTATAGTCAAGTAATTAAGTGCATGTGGTGGATGCCTTGGCAGTCAGAGGCGAAGAAAGACGTGATAGCCTGCGAAAAGCTCCGGGGAGGCGGCAAATATCCTTTGATCCGGAGATTTCTGAATGGGGAAACCCACCTACCTTAAGGTAGGTATCGTATGATGAATACATAGTCATACGAAGCGAACGCGGGGAAGTGAAACATCTCAGTACCCGTAGGAAAAGAAATCAATTGAGATTCCCTCAGTAGCGGCGAGCGAAAGGGGAAAAGCCCATTAAGTTATGTGTGTTTTAGTGGAATGCTCTGGGAAGTGCAACCATAGTGGGTGATAGTCCTGTACACGAAAGGGCACACATAATGATGACGAGTAGGGCGAGGCACGTGAAACCTTGTCTGAATATGGGGGGACCATCCTCCAAGGCTAAATACTCCTGACTGACCGATAGTGAACCAGTACCGTGAGGGAAAGGCGAAAAGAACCCCTGTGAGGGGAGTGAAATAGATCCTGAAACCGCATGCATACAAGCAGTGGGAGCCGACTTGTTCGGTGACTGCGTACCTTTTGTATAATGGGTCAGCGACTTATATTCAGTAGCGAGGTTAACCGAATAGGGGAGCCGTAGAGAAATCGAGTCTTAATAGGGCGTATAGTTGCTGGGTATAGACCCGAAACCGGGTGATCTATCCATGAGCAGGTTGAAGGTTGGGTAACACTAACTGGAGGACCGAACCCACTGTCGTTGAAAAGCCAGGGGATGACTTGTGGATAGGGGTGAAAGGCTAATCAAACTCGGTGATAGCTGGTTCTCCCCGAAAGCTATTTAGGTAGCGCCTCGGACGAATACCATTGGGGGTAGAGCACTGTTTCGGCTAGGGGGTCATCCCGACTTACCAAACCGATGCAAACTCCGAATACCAATGAGTACTATCCGGGAGACAGACTGCGGGTGCTAACGTCCGTAGTCAAGAGGAAAACAATCCAGACCGCCAGCTAAGGCCCCAAAATCATAGTTAAGTGGGAAACGATGTGGGAAGGCATAGACAGCTAGGAGGTTGGCTTAGAAGCAGCCACCCTTTAAAGAAAGCGTAATAGCTCACTAGTCGAGTCGGCCTGCGCGGAAGATGTAACGGGGCTAAAACTATGTGCCGAAGCTGCGGATGTATACATTGTATACGTGGTAGGGGAGCGTTCTGTAAGCCGATGAAGGTGGATTGAGAAGTCTGCTGGAGGTATCAGAAGTGCGAATGCTGACGTGAGTAACGACAAAACGGGTGAAAAACCCGTTCGCTGAAAGACCAAGGGTTCCAGTCCAACGTTAATCGGGGCTGGGTGAGTCGACCCCTAAGGCGAGGCCGAGAGGCGTAGTCGATGGGAAATTGGTTAATATTCCAATACTTCAGTGTAATGCGATGAGAGGACGGAGAAGGTTAAGTCAGCCTGGCGTTGGTTGTCCAGGTGAAAGGAAGTAGGCATGCATCTTAGGCAAATCCGGGGTGCTCTATGCTGAGATCTGATAGCAAGCTGTACTTGTACAGTGAAGTGGCTGATACCCTGCTTCCAGGAAAAGTCTCTAAGCTTCAGTTACACTGGAATCGTACCCGAAACCGACACAGGTGGTCAGGTCGAGTAGACCAAAGCGCTTGAGAGAACTCTGCTGAAGGAACTAGGCAAAATGGTACCGTAACTTCGGGAGAAGGTACGCTGTTGATGGTGATAGGACTTGCTCCTTGAGCTGTCGACAGCCTCAGAAACCAGGCCGCTGCAACTGTTTATTAAAAACATAGCACTCTGCAAACACGAAAGTGGACGTATAGGGTGTGATGCCTGCCCGGTGCTGGAAGGTTAATTGATGGGGTTAGCGTAAGCGAAGCTCTTGATCGAAGCCCCAGTAAACGGCGGCCGTAACTATAACGGTCCTAAGGTAGCGAAATTCCTTGTCGGGTAAGTTCCGACCTGCACGAATGGCATAATGATGGCGGCGCTGTCTCCAGCAGAGGCTCAGTGAAATCGAATTCGCCGTGAAGATGCGGTGTACCCGCGGCTAGACGGAAAGACCCCGTGAACCTTTACTGCAGCTTGACATTGAACTTTGACCTTACTTGTGTAGGATAGGTGGGAGGCTTTGAAACTCGGACGCTAGTTCGAGTGGAGCCGTCCTTGAAATACCACCCTGGTAATGTTGAGGTTCTAACTCTGTCCCGTTATCCGGGACGAGGACCATGTCTGGTGGGTAGTTTGACTGGGGCGGTCTCCTCCTAAAGAGTAACGGAGGAGTACGAAGGTGCGCTCAGCGTGGTCGGAAATCACGCGTAGAGTATAAAGGCAAAAGCGCGCTTAACTGCGAGACCCACAAGTCGAGCAGGTACGAAAGTAGGTCTTAGTGATCCGGTGGTTCTGTATGGAAGGGCCATCGCTCAACGGATAAAAGGTACTCTGGGGATAACAGGCTGATACCGCCCAAGAGTTCATATCGACGGCGGTGTTTGGCACCTCGATGTCGGCTCATCTCATCCTGGGGCTGAAGCAGGTCCCAAGGGTATGGCTGTTCGCCATTTAAAGAGGTACGCGAGCTGGGTTTAGAACGTCGTGAGACAGTTCGGTCCCTATCTACCGTGGGCGCTGGAAATTTGAGAGGATCTGCTCCTAGTACGAGAGGACCAGAGTGGACGAACCTCTGGTGTACCGGTTGTGACGCCAGTCGCATCGCCGGGTAGCTATGTTCGGAAGGGATAACCGCTGAAAGCATCTAAGCGGGAAGCCTACCTCAAGATAAGATTTCCCCGAGGCTTTATGCCTCCTAAAGAGCCGTTGAAGACTACGACGTTGATAGGTTGGATGTGGAAGCATAGCGATATGTGAAGCTGACCAATACTAATTGCTCGTGAGGCTTGACTATACAACACCCAAACAGTTG
>NZ_VPEP01000054.1:0-4720 GCF_013417035.1 Acinetobacter sp. YH16053 | reverse complement strand
TTTGGGCTGTTTGGTGTTTTTGGTGTTTGGTGTTTGAGGTGTTTGGTGTTTGAGGTGTTTGGTGTTTGAGGTGTTTGGTGTTTGAGGTGTTTGGTGTTTGAACTTTCTAATTGTTTTTAGTTATTTTCTATTTAACTTATAAAACAAGAATAATAAAAACCCCCACTTTAAAGCTAGGGAAGATTCAAAACAAACCCCAAGAGGGGCTGTTATCTGATATGGCTTATCTGCTATCACTTTATCAAACCTTTTTTCTTGCGCCGATAATATGTAGCTTGACCAATTCCAAGGGCTTCCCAAGGCTTTTTTGAACGCTCTGAATCAGCTTTAGGGCCACGTTTGGACTTGGCACCTCCCTTCGCACCACGTTTAGCTTGAATCTCGCTGAAATCTCCATAGCTGAAACGCTGCCAAACCCATTTAGCAATACTCTTTGATGTCGCCTTTACTTCGCTATACGGTAAAGGTTGTTCAAAACCGCTATTAATCGCTTCTATTTGCGCCCTGACGGCTCTTTCCCACTCGTGGCTAGAGTTGTGGTGCATGTAGTCTCTAATCGCCTTATACGCCCAATGACGCCCTTTCTCGAACATGGTGACATTGCGACCTAAACCAACTACTTCAAGTTTTTTCGGTATCTTCTTCGGCAGATCCACGAAGTCAGCAAGATAATCCAGCGAATACGCTTTATCAGTCCAAAAAATCGTCCTCCACTGGTCATTGAGAGGATTTTTTGTGATCAAATGAGAATAACTGAGATCAGCACCCATTTTGAGTGCAAAAGCGTAGTAAATAGCTTGTGCGTACTTGATTGCTTTCACACTAGCAAACTCGCTTGTACAAAGCGGTATCTCAAGCTTGTAGCAGTGATGGCAATGACCGTTGATTGGGTTCTGTGTTGTCCAAAACGGCTGTGGCAAACCTGCGTCAAACCAGGATAAAGCGGAATCTTCTTTGTCATCATCAAAGACAAAGTAAATCGTCATAAGTGGCGGATTAACTTGAATATAGGGCTTTTTAACCGCAATAGATTTGGGACGAATAAGCATATAGCCTGGTTTTTCGTCCATACAATAAGGTTTAATCGGTAGGTCTTGATAAAAAATTGACCGAAAATCAGTGTCTTTTGCTTCACATTTATTCATTTATAACAGTAACCGCTTGCAAAGCTCGCAAACACTGCTAAAATTAAGACATATTCAGGTGTTTAATTTTTAGTGTTTTCAAGCATTTAAATTAAAATTCCGAAGAAAGACAGGACGGCAATCCTGTTTTTTTTCGCCTATGAAAATGTAGCACTATTTTCAGTAAAAGCATACTGCAGTAAAAACAGTGATTTAGAGATGCTTTTTTTTTCGAGTACAGCAATGTAAAACATTGCTACGCAGAAAAATAAAGGGTCATCTTCTACTTTTACGCTTGATCACGTTGAATGCTTGATTTAACTCAATCGGGTCATAGTTCAAGCTTTTACACAAAGTAAAAAAGTTTTGATTGTCCATTTTTTCATGACACCAATTTAGCTGTAACAGCCAATGTTTTTCTGCATTTAATTGTTCGCACACATCATGTAAATAAGACAAGTCTACATTTTCCATTTCAGAAAAAGTAAGCATTGCAGCATAAGCAACGTCACTGATTGATGATGTTTCAAAGTGCTCGCTAATATCTATTTTCATAATTTTTTCATCTCCTACATTGTGAATCCGTTGTCATTATTACGTTCAATAGCTTTTGTTTCAGGCTTCGCCTGAAATAACGGCTTAACTTCGTTTTCTTTTTTATCAAGATCATTTAAGCGATATTCGTTTGAAGTTCGTTCAAGTGAGAATGTCCGATTGAGCTTTTGTCGAGTGTCGTAATTCAGATGACAGCCTGATTTTTTCATATAATCAATAATGCGCTCATCATTGCGTATCATCTTGTTTACAATATCAATTTCATCTCTACTCAGCCCATTTTCATAGTGTTGATAGTGTCCTAGTTCTTGAAATTTGGTTTCGATGTAGTAAGCGACTTGCTCAATATTTCGATTCTTAAATGCTTCATGCTGACGTTCTGACCAAACAGCAATACGCTCCGCAGTCGGTGAGCGATAACCATTGTTTTTGAAATATCGAGTTAAATCAGTACAGGGCTTTGGCTTAATCACAACATTACTGAGTTGTCGTGCAATTAAATCAATGTGTTTAGTTGTTCGATCAAGTTGTTGACTGAAAGTTCTAGCTTCTGAAGCTTGTTGTTTAACTCGCTGACGTTGATTTCGTTGTCTGTTGCTGTATTCAATGATGATGCTGTCGAAAGTGCTTTCGTTAATTGCGATTGTGTGAGCTGTATATCGTCCAGAATTGGTTTTAGTTCTTGATTGATCTTGCTCTGCACTAATTTTTCGATGTTCGAGTTGTCCAGTACAGTAAGCAATTTCTCTTGCAAATGTTTTTGCGCTTGCATTGCGAATGTCTGTAAAGACTGCGACATATCTAGCTTTGGTACTTGGTTCATTTGCTGAATTAGTGCTGTGTTGCGCTGTTCTAAGTGCTCGATGTACTTCTTCTGCTCGTTGATACAAGTCTGCTGTAGCTCGTTCTGTTTCTGTAGCAAACTGACTTGCTGACTGATTAACTGCTTTAATTCGCTCATTTACTTCACCCATGAAATTATGATCAGGATTAGCAGTAATGCTGTACATGATACTGACAAAATTAGACTGATTTTCTGCTGTTGTTGCTGTGTCTGCTGTTGAGCTAAGCTCTGAATATTCAAACTTTCGGCTTGTTTCACTAAACTTTGTACCTGATTCAATAGCTCGGTTGATCTGTGCGTCAGCTTCTGCACTGATTCCTTTTGCTCTTGTGCGTTGTTGATCAAGTTCTGACAGCTCTGCTGTATTTCGTTGTCTATAAATTTCAATCGGGACCTGGTACTTGTCTGCAAAGAATCTAGCTCTTGATTCAGTTGCTCGTTGAAGTTTGTTATAGAGTTCATTAACTCGTTTTGCATCGACTTCATTTGCTCTTGATGCGCTTTGATCTGCTTCTGCTCTAGCTCGATTTTCTGCGTAAGCAGTGACATTGAATCCATCTTTATAAAACTCCCCTCCGAGCTTCACGGCTGTCTTATCACCGTGTAATTTGACTGAAATAGTGTCTTTAGCGTTTCGTGTGATGATTCCATATTCAGCAAGCGTTTGGACAACATCGTTACGGTCTTGAATCACGCCTGCGTTAATGCGTTGGGCAACGATTTTATTTAAAAGCTCTTTTTTTTCAGGCTTGGTTTTACCTGCAAAATTAATTTCAATGGCCGCCAATCTTTGTGAATGCGTGTGGTGCGGTAGCTGTACATCAGCTTTCAAAATTGCGAGGTCATCAGGTTTGGACCAGCAATGTTTTTCGTTTAAATAATCTCTGAGCTTATCGAAGTATTTTTCGTGTCCGGGAGGAGCAATATTTAATGACTTACCTGTTCCAAGATCGACACGCGGCACCAAAACATGCACATGCTTTGAACCATCTTGCGCAACATGCAAAACAGCATTCATGTGATAGCGTGTCGGGTCTAAATCAGCAAAAGCATGTTTTTCAAATTGATCTAATGTTTCTTGAATCTGTGCATCAGTCGGATTGTCTTGTTTTGACCAAGCGATTACTGCTGACGAATAGCGGTAATCAAAATCTAGGCTTTCAGTAATGGCAACAAATGTTTGTGCATCACCTCTGAGCGTCTGAATATCAGGACGCAAATCGCCTTTTGCATCTTTTTCAGCAAGTAAATAGCCAACCGCTTTGCGTGGACAGCCTTTCCCATGTTTCGTAAATTTAATGTGCATCGGTTTCGACCTCCACTAACTCAACGGCTTTGACTGCTCGGACTCTCGCATTCTCGATAGCGGTATCGGACATTGTTGTTTTTTTAATTTCACCAATCACGCTATGTATATCTTCTTGGATTGCTTGAAGCACTTGCAGACACTCGATAAAGCTAAATTCTTGAGTGAGATCCAACTCTTGTTGTTTGTCATTTTTAATTAGGTTCAAGGCTCTAGCACACTGATTCAGATTTGTACCGACTCGACCAAGTTCGAATAATACGGCTGGGTCTACTTTTGGTGGTGGTCGATGATGCTTTTTTTGTTTGAGTGGAAATGTGGGTTTCACATAGTTTTCAATTTCAACTAAATGAAATTCTGCACTAATCGCATTTTTAATTAGTCGATTGTTGAAGTCACTAAACTGTAAGTTTCTTTTCTCAAGAAAATCATCAAGCTGATTTTTTTCATCAACTGTCAGACGTAGACGTTTAACTTCTGATTTCGGATTGATCTTTTTAAATTTTGTTAAGTCTTCATCATCCATTTTTACCACTCCCCTGCTTATGGTTTTGGATGGGGGTTTGGGGGCGAAGCCCTCAACAAGACTTCTGTGCTACAACTTTTCGGAACTGCGTAGCAGGGCTGAAAATTGTAGCTACAGAGTAGGCTTGCTTAATTACAATAGCATCTTGAATTTGTAATAACAATGTTCGGTACGAATGTTGTTATACAAGTTCAAAGGCTATCTGTAATTGCGGTATTTGATGTTGAGGTATTTGATGTTGAGGTGTTTGGTGTTTGAGGTGTTTGGTGTTTGAGGTGTTTGGTGTTTGAGGTGTTTGGTGTTTGAGGTGTTTGGTGTTTGAGGTGTTTGGTGTTTGAGGTGTTTGGTGTTTGAGGTGTTTGGTG
>NZ_VPEP01000053.1:0-4811 GCF_013417035.1 Acinetobacter sp. YH16053 | reverse complement strand
GCACTTGGTATCAGCCAGTCGAGCGTCAGCGCGCGTGTGAAAGCGCTGGAGGATAACCTTGGTGTCCTGCTATTTGAGCGCCATGCGCGGGGCGTTCGGCTAACAGACGCAGGCAGGCACTTCATGGAGCGTGTCACGGCGGGTGTCGATCAACTCGATCACGCAGTGAAGACCGCAGGCATGACAGCTCAAGGAGAATACGGCCGGCTTCGCATCGGCATCCATGCCTTAATCCCACGCAGCTTTCTCACGGAGCTGATCCGTCATTATCGGGAAGAACATACGGGCATTGAGGTTGAGATCACCGAAGGCACAGCCCGCGATGCGGTGATGCAGCTTCGTGCTGACCAGCTCGACGTGGTGTTCGTCGCGGGCAAGCCCGAGATGCCCGACTGCCATACCCGACCGATCTGGACCGAACCGCTGGTGGCCGTGCTATCGGATGGGCATCGCCTCGCCGGGCAGTCCGCAATCACTTGGTCCGATCTGGTCGGCGAGACTTTCATTGTTCGCTATGGTGGCACCGGCCCGCAGGTCCATGACCATATCGTGCTGCGCCTTGCCGGGCGTTGGCCCGCACCGTCGATCCGGCGCTTTGATGTGGGGCGCGACACGCTGCTATCTATGGTCGGACAAGGCTTCGGCATCACTATCGTCGGCGAGGCAACGTCATTGTTGCCGACGACCGGCATCGTCTTCCTGCCCTTCCTCGATGAACCGGAGCCGGTTGCCTTTACAGCCGTCTGGTCGCCGTTCAATCGCAACTCCGCACTGAAAAATCTACTCAACCTCGCAGGCAAAATGAAGCGTGACGGCGATTCGCCCAATCGTTTCCTGGATGGCACTCGACCGGCACGATAACGGCACAGGCGATCCATCCTATTTGCCGCCGATAGTATCCGGCAGCCCTCCGGCATCCTCTTTCCTGTTGCCCGTCCCGATTTTGCCTACTCTCTGATCGGCTCCGTCTCTTTTGCCGACTGGAGCCTGCATTGCGCGGAGGCCGAATCCTTTGGGGTCAGATCGCCGTAGTCATCACCATCGTTCTGGTGATGACACTGAGAAATTTGACGATAATCAAAATACTGACCTGCAAAGAAGCGCTGCATACGTCGATAAAATGATTGTGGTAAACACTTGATGGGCAAGGCTTTAGATGCAGAAGAAAGATTACATGTTTGCTTTAAAATAATCACAAGCATGATGAGCGCAAAGCACTTTAAATGTGACTTGTTCCATTTTAGAGATTTGTTTAAGATAAGATATAACTCATTGAGATGTGTCATAGTATTCGTCGTTAGAAAACAATTATTGTGACATTATTTCAATGAGTTATCTATTTTTGTCGTGTACAGAGATTATTATAGAAGCCCCCATGAATAAATCGCTCATCATTTTCGGCATCGTCAACATAACCTCGGACAGTTTCTCCGATGGAGGCCGGTATCTGGCGCCAGACGCAGCCATTGCGCAGGCGCGTAAGCTGATGGCCGAGGGGGCAGATGTGATCGACCTCGGTCCGGCATCCAGCAATCCCGACGCCGCGCCTGTTTCGTCCGACACAGAAATCGCGCGTATCGCGCCGGTGCTGGACGCGCTCAAGGCAGATGGCATTCCCGTCTCGCTCGACAGTTATCAACCCGCGACGCAAGCCTATGCCTTGTCGCGTGGTGTGGCCTATCTCAATGATATTCGCGGTTTTCCAGACGCTGCGTTCTATCCGCAATTGGCGAAATCATCTGCCAAACTCGTCGTTATGCATTCGGTGCAAGACGGGCAGGCAGATCGGCGCGAGGCACCCGCTGGCGACATCATGGATCACATTGCGGCGTTCTTTGACGCGCGCATCGCGGCGCTGACGGGTGCCGGTATCAAACGCAACCGCCTTGTCCTTGATCCCGGCATGGGGTTTTTTCTGGGGGCTGCTCCCGAAACCTCGCTCTCGGTGCTGGCGCGGTTCGATGAATTGCGGCTGCGCTTCGATTTGCCGGTGCTTCTGTCTGTTTCGCGCAAATCCTTTCTGCGCGCGCTCACAGGCCGTGGTCCGGGGGATGTCGGGGCCGCGACACTCGCTGCAGAGCTTGCCGCCGCCGCAGGTGGAGCTGACTTCATCCGCACACACGAGCCGCGCCCCTTGCGCGACGGGCTGGCGGTATTGGCGGCGCTGAAAGAAACCGCAAGAATTCGTTAACTGCACATTCGGGATATTTCTCTATATTCGCGGTTCAGCAGGCATGTCCCCTTTGAGGGCGACCCGACGACAGGATAATCGACCTTATGGTGCGCAAATATTTCGGCACAGACGGTATTCGTGGCAAAGCCAACGAAGGCGCGATGACGGCGGAAACCGCCTTGCGCGTCGGCATGGCGGCTGGCCGTGTCTTTCGTCGCGGTGACCACCGCCATCGTGTCGTGATCGGCAAGGATACGCGCCTGTCGGGCTATATGCTTGAACCCGCGCTCACAGCCGGTTTCACCTCGATGGGCATGGACGTATTCCTTTTTGGCCCGCTGCCGACAACGTATAGGAAGAATAAACGCCCTTTTCACCCAAGTCCAAATTAATTTGCCGATTCCATAATCAGGGTGTATTACAATTCCATAGAGTTTTTCAATCCAGGTGGTTTAGCTGATAACTTAACGATTGATCAGCTTCTTCGTGAAGATTACTCGCCATGGGCGCGCAATAAAAGGATATCTGCCACGTTCAAAGAAGCGCATTTTATTGAAAAATATGGGTCAGGCATCAAACGAATCCAAGAAGGCTTCGCATCCTATGGTCTGCGTCCCCCTGTCTTTGAAAATTTCCAGCACGGTTTTCGAGTTATTGTCTCATCAAAGCTACTTTTCGAATCTAATGAGGGAGTAAGTGAGGGAGTAAATCTACTATTTAATCAGATAAGAACTAATCCAGGAAAGCGTGCACCATTTTTAGTAAACGAGCTATTAGTTCCTGTCAAGATAGTAGAGCGGTGGCTCAAAATCTTAAGAGATGATCATAAAATCGAGTTTCGAGGAGCTCCTAAAAGTGGAGGATACTGGCTAAAATAGAAATCAATGATACTCTTAAGTGGCACCAATCGAACTCCTATTTTAGCATTTAAAAAAGTATCCTCACATCATTTTATTGAACAATACCTAAGGCTGCTCTGGCGGCATTGATATGATTATCGTCGTTGCACTCTACCGCAAAAGCGCCATATGCTAATGGAGCTGCAGCAGCCCTCTCTATAGATTGTTCGTAGAGCCTATCCCATATCGTTCCGCCTTGTTTAGCATACTCCGTTATCAAACTCTTCAGGCTATCCTCTCCAAAAACCGATACGTGACCAGAAAAGTCCAGTGCAGGATCACCCATATGCGCAGTAGACCAATCTATGATACCAGAGGTCTTACCTTCCTTCGAGGTTAAGACATGCCCTGCATAGAGATCGCCATGGATGAAACAAGTGAATTCAGGCCACAAAGGGTCATTGTCCAACCATCTACGGTATCTGTTTTCCAACGGCTCGCTGATACCTATCTCAGATTTCACCAAGTGGATACGGTCAGCTATTTCGGTCCTCAATTCACTTGGAGTCATTATTTTCAAGTTGCTCTTTCTCACATCGTCAGCTGTAATACGATGTAATTCGGCCAATGATTTTGCCAGAGACTCCACATAAGCTATGCTATCGCGATCTATGTTCCAAGAAACCTCATGTGTTATCGCATCGAATGTCAGAGCAGGCGCATCCTCCAGTAAAGGGTAGGCTATTAGGCGCTCCGATACAATTTTCCAATCAGGGACATTGATCGACAGGTTTCTTTTGGCTAAATCCAATATTCTACTTTCATTTTCGATTTGTTCAAGCATATCGCTTCTTCGAGGTATACGGAGTACCCAGTTCTCACCGTTTACTTCCTTTACAAAGGCAACTCTAAAGTCGATGCCCATCTCATTGACGCTCATCTCTTCCGAAATTCTCAGCCCATGCTCTAGGGCTAATGTTTGCATATCTTCGATTGTCATTTCTATACTGTTTTCTTTTATTAAATTGGTACCAGTTCCCCCGACAGGACATTCTGAATGTCATATACAGGTGTAACACTTTACCCATATTCTTTTCGTATGGATAACACTTCCCATCAGGGAACAAAAATCTGATACATGAATTAATTGTGAGACAGTAGACCTACTGTCGCATTGAAGCCATCTCGGCGACTATTTGATTAGGAAAACCAAGGCTTTGCCATCATAGCCTTATCATAGAAGTATAACATAGTTGTAAAGATAGAAAATTATTTTTTATTCATCCATGATGTTATTATTTTATAATAACATCATCTAAACATGTCCTGTCGCTCTTTTGTGCTGTGATATTTCATACCTATTAACTGCTTTCGTTTGAATTATACGACGTTCTACTCACAATAGGGCAAGGGTTACTCATTCCGTAGGATGCGGTTCACGTATAGGAAGAATAAACGCCCTTTTCACCCAAGTCCAACAGCTTTGGACCGCAGTTGACTCTTTCGACACCCCTGCGATGCAACCCAATCCGGCTGACGGGGAGCCAGCAACGCTGAAAATTTACCCTCCTCTTTCCCACTAGCGGCTCCTTTTCCGACAACCAGCACGGCGGATCCCTGCCGCGGCGCTGTGAACGCAGCATTTTGATTGGTATCGTTGGCCTTCAGGCTCGTCAGTCAAACAGACCCAGGAGCAGCTCAGCCGGTGGCGCCCGGCTTTCGGGTAACGCCCTGGTCCCGCTGGTTTCGGCTTTGTGCTTCAGGTGATCAAGGATCTGCTTGATCACTATAGGGTCTTC
>NZ_VPEP01000052.1:0-4935 GCF_013417035.1 Acinetobacter sp. YH16053 | reverse complement strand
GTGATTCAGCGAGGATTTCACGTGCTTTGTTGGTGATAGTTTTATTTTCTCGTTCAGCAATGATTTGAAGTTTATCTTTGAGATCATCTTCAATTCTAAAGCTCACCGTTGTTGTTTTTTTGCTCTCCGCCATTAATTCCCCTTTTTTTTTGTTGTCTAAAAACGTTGACGTACAAGGCTCTAAGGTGTGTTACCTATGCGTTTTTAATTGGTTTGTTAAAAATATCGCAAAATACAAAATTACAGGCACGACATCGACCGCAGACAAACGGGGACATAATGGGGACATTATTGCCGTTTGTCTACAGTCGCGTACTCAGGGGGATCCCTGATACCCCGAAGCCTCTACGAGTCTTTTTTCTGACGCGCTGCGCTTGTCCAACGATTCACAGGCAGATAAAAATTTTATCTGCCCGTTCATCGTTTCATGAGTGGCAAAATGAAAGTCATTGTTTTGAGGGTTAACGGTGAGATCTCATTGCTAATCAAATGATGTTAAAAACGCCCCCAAAAGCTCGCAAAACCGTTCTAAACTTTCAACGTGATTTTTGGGGTTTGATAGGGTGATCGTGTCTTAAAATCGATTTGAGGGGCTTTGATGGGGATGAATGGGCGGTTTTCGCTAATCAACTCGCCCATTTAACATAAAAGGGATTAGTTGCACTTAGAATCGGTAGGTTCGTTATAATTTTCAGCATTTCCCATTCTAGCGTGATTTTCTTGAGCAAATTTTCGTTCTCTATGACTTTGAGCTTGATTATGTATCCATACATTTATGATTTTTGATGACCACCTAGGGCTATCTCCATGACCTAACCAAACGGTTGGTTGAGGGAAAGGAATTTGATTAGGAATGTCATTACGTCGAATTCTATTCAGCGTTGATTTACTGATACCTAATTTTTCACATAGATCCTTGATCCCCAAAAGGGTGTCATTGGCTATATCAAAATGCATCTTTCTCTCCGTATTCACTTCTAATTATCACTATTATGATGATTCTATATTAACACCGCTAGGTTCAAATTGAAGTACGTATGGTTTTTTTAGCGGTACAGGGTGATTCAAATGCTATTATTTAAAAGCAAAAAAGCCAGCAATTTGCTGGCTTTTTACATAACGTGGATTAACTACGGTTATCAGCCTGATTTTATTGCAATTGCAAACTGCATTAAACGTTCTTTTTTCTCCGTTGAGCCTAAAAACTAATAGTTGCCATACCAGAGAAGCAAGCTAGTATTACTATTCTCACTTGCTCGGTATTGAATATCGACGTTTCCAAGGGAAGCCTACCGGCTTCCCTTTTTTATGGTTGAATGGGGTTGATTTCCATAACAGGAATCGAATACATGAGACAACCTATTGACTACGAACAATTTAAAATTGGTTTGGCTTTGAATTTTTTCATGCCTATTTGAACTCTCAGGCTCAAATTTTGAGCAAAAAAGTGCCTAATGCCCCAATGTGGTACTAATCAAAACGGAGCGAAGCGACAACGTCTTTTTGTCTTTGCTTTTCTCCATGATCAGTGATTGGGTCATGGCTTCTTAGCTTGTTCCATTAGCTAAGTCTGGTACTTCTGGTCAGTTTGGGCTTCTCTCGACGGTGCAATCCTAGAAACCCTGGTCCGTTGATTGGTGCTCTTATCAGGTACGCACTGTAATCTTTCGATACCGCAGCGTGATTCGGAGGCAGAGCCGGAATTTCGTTTTCCGGTACGTTATTACCACAATTTGCCTGTTTATCCTTTCGGGGACCGAGCCAAGTCCGAGTCAATCAAGTGGTGCATTTGGGTTAATGTCGTTGGCTGGTATTTAATGAGAACGTGACAAGCGTCTCTCACGCTGCTAAGATTGGATTGAGCTTTCTAATCGTAGCAGCGAATGCACCGATTCAGAGTACCAAAGCCCTGTGATACTGTCACGGGGCTTTTGTACATCTGTAGGTTAGAAATTTATTAAGTCATCTAAAAATGGCTACGTATAAGACCCATTATGTTAAATGGGCGAGTTAACTTGCTAAAACCGCCCATTCATCCGCATTAAATCCCCTCAAATCGATTTTAAGACACGATCCCCCTATAAAACACCCAAAACCACGTTGAAAGTTTAGAACGGTTTTGCGAGCTTTTGAGTGCGTTTTTAACAAGTTTTTATTTCATGTGAAATTCTTCTAGTAAGTCTTAAAACAATCCACATTCACGGTGGATAAATCGGGGAATATCGTTTGATATTGTGATTTACTCTTTGATAATCAAAAGCAAGAACAATTTGTTTATTTATTAGCCGATGGTGATTACATGAAAACGAAACCAGAAACAGAAATGCGAAAATGGAAAAGATTGAATCAAATCGTTTCAAGGAAAAGAAAGTATAGGCAAGAAGACCTTGATAAGTGGCGTAAAGAGCAAGAGGAAGAAGAGCGGATTAAAGAATGGCTGGATGAAAATGAAGGTGCGATAAAACGCCACATGAAAGACTTGTAGCGTTTAACATAAAAGGGATTAGTCGCACTAAAAATCGATAGGCTCATTACAATTTTCAGTATTTTCCATTCTTGCGTGATTTTCTTGAGCAAATTTTCGTTCTCTATGACTTTGAGCTTGATTGTGTATCCATACATTTATGGTTTTTGATGACCACCTAGGACTATCTCCATGACCTAACCAAACAGTTGGTTAGGTCATGGAGTTTGATTAGGAATGTCATTACGTCGAATTCTAATGAATAACCCCGCCGCAATCAGTGTGGAATATAACTCTCAGAGATTTACTTCTTTTTCATAAACTTATTTATATAAGGGATTACGCCATCAACAATTGCAACACCGGCTGCAGTCAGTCCGATTATGGATGCTCGAGTTATAATTGTTTTTGTTGTTACCCATTCAGCACTATTTTCCTTTAGTTCTTTCTCTGATGGCAGCTCCGTTTCAACCTCATAACCCTGAGATTTAAGAGCTTTAACTCTATCGTCAGCAACTTTAAAGAGCTGCCATGGTTCCAATTCAAACCCATGAGAAATTTTTAATACATTTTCTATGGTCGATGCCCTACCAATTTCAACCCTGGCTAATGTTGACTGAGTCATTCCACATAACTGAGATGCAGAAGCTTGATTTAGGCCTCTATGCTCTCTTTCTTCAGAAATTACAGTTCCAATTTAAAAATTCAGTATTGAGTAACACAAAATTAAAGAAGATGTATATCTTTGATAAATGATTTCAATACATTTAATCTAGAAACCAAAATTTCGTAATCGCTGGCATCAACATTTAATAGAACATAATGAGATTTTCTTTTTTGGAAATATGGGTATCTCAAGTTATTGTGTAAGTGGTTCGAGTTAGTTTTAAGCAAAACATTAGAAGCGAATTGTGCTCGAATTTGCTCTTTCTGAATATTATCGGTTGATAGTATATTAATGAGCATATCAAATGCTGATTCTATAGAATGATTTCTATTTTCATCTCTAAAAAAATCGTTATCTGCATTGATAAGTGAAAAAATCTTACTCCTTATTAACTTCTCCATTGATTGTAAAATCAAATAACAAGCAACCCGATATTTACCTAACTTTGCTAACTCTGAAGCGGCACTTTCATCTTCTTGAGACAATTTTAGGTAAGTGTTACTAATATTTATATTTCTTTCTATTTTACCTATCATCATTTTAGTACATACCTACGAAAAATTATAATTATTAAAATTTATACCCACTAACGCTTATTGTGAACGGTTCTGTCGCATTAAGGCTGTTTGCACGGTAATCTACCCTTTTGAAGTACGTGTATCTTTTTTAATGGTACACGTACTTCAAATGGTATTATTTAAAAGCTAAAAAGCCAGCAAATTGCTGGCTTTTTACATAACGTGGATTAGTCGCACTAAAAATCGATAGGCTCATTACAATTTTCAGTATTTTCCATTCTTGCGTGATTTTCTTGAGTAAATTTTCGTTCTCTATGACTTTGAGCTTGATTGTGTATCCATACATTTATGGTTTTTGATGACCACCTAGGACTGTCTCCATGACCTTATTGATTATTGGTAAGTTTTAGCGGGGGGTGTGATAAAATAGTAAAACGTTGCAAATGGATTATAAGGATAAAAATGAAAGACGATAAGGTAAGTCAGAGTAGCGAGCCATTAGCTATGATGACACATGAACGAGCGCGAAAAGGTCTTATCACCAGAGTAATTCTAGCTGCCACTGTGGGGGGGGTTAGCTCTACACTAAATGCAGTTTGCAATAACGACACTAATAGCGGTGTATCTTCTGTTGCAAGCATTATTGGTTCAGTCGCTGGGTCTTCTGCGGTGCAGTACCTTGTGGAGAAAGTGGTTGATACTAATGGTTTGAGTTTATCAAAAGAATCTAAGATTGGAATGGCTGTTGGAGTTGGTATTGGCGTATCGAGTATATCTAATGCATTAGTTAATAGTTATAACTCGGATACTGACCTTGATTTGTCAGAAGTTGCTACTCAGACAGCTAAGCATGTTGGAATGGGTTATGGTAGCACAATAGGTGCATTGAAGATTATGGGCCCCGAAGACGCTTCTTTTTGGGATGACGATCTAACGCTTACTAATACCACAAAGACCACGTACGACATGGACAATTCTTTAGCTCATTTAGCCTATTTTAAGTGGGACGACTAATAAAAATCAAATACACACCTAATGCCCCAATGTGGTACTAATCAAAACGGAGCGAAGCGACATCATCATTCTGTCTTTGCTTTTCTCCATGATCGGTTATTGGGTCATGGCTTCTTAGCTTGTTCCTTTAGCTAAGTTTGGTACTTCTGGTTAGGTTGGGCTTCTTTCGACGGTGCAATCCAAGAAATCCCTAGTCCGTTGATTGGTGCTCTTATCAGGTACGCACTGTAATCTTTCGATACCGCAGCGTGATTCGGAGGCAGAGCCGGAAT
>NZ_VPEP01000051.1:0-4968 GCF_013417035.1 Acinetobacter sp. YH16053 | reverse complement strand
TGTCTTAACGAATGCGGATAGAATGCATAAACTTACCTAAAAAATAAAATTCAGTTTTATGATAACTTTACTGTTAAAAGAAGTCTAGACAACCTTGTTTTATGCTTGGATATAAGGCTTATTTTAAAATAATAGTAGTGAAGATTTTCTAAAATTAACATAATACACCTTATACGAAATGCTTGATATTTCTCTTTAAATATCATTATATTAACGTAAGCCGTTCTGGAGTATAGGGCACCAGAACGGCTTTTTATTGATTATTCATGTTCCACGATCACTAATTGAGCGATGTTCCACGGTTTTATTCAGTTTTAATAAACATCATCCGGTTTTTTGAGGAGTCATTATTTCAAGTGCTTGCACTGAAATTGGCTCTTCAAAAAACTGGAGTCTTGGCTAACCATATGGAAGGAAAAAGCGGCTTAGGAAGCCTCTCTTCTTCTGTTCTGGTTCAACATGCTCCGGGATAGGAATACGCTTATTGTCTTGCTGAGGAGTAGTCAATTCGTCATAGTTCGTTGCTAGTTCCGACCGAGGATCCGTTGCTATATCCTGTTTAAAGCTCTGATCGGTAAAGGTAGTCATATTGGCTTTTGGTGCTTCTAGTAAGCGCTGCATAGCTTCAATCTGTTCTTGATAAAACGATTCACGTTCTAAAGATTGATTTTCTCTCTGTATTGCCTGATTTAATTGTTTTTCCAGTATGTCAACTTGACGTTTTAGTAAGTCAACTTCTGTCAAGTTTTGACTGTTAATTGATTGACTTTGATTGACTGTATCCTCTTTTTTTTGTGGTTCCCCAAAAACTCTTAGGGCCTCTGAAAAGTCAATTAATCCATCAGATCCTTTAGATAAATTTCCTTTGTTTATATGTGCATATATGGCTTGTCTTGAATATCCATAAAGCTTAGCTAACTCTGAAACTGACAGTTTTTTCATTATGTAAACCAGTTTTCAACTTGTGTTAATACCTGACTGTTAACTTAACAATTTCAATTAACAATGTCATTGAAATCCTAATTTTCTGAGTAAAGGAAGTAATTCCTTAAATTTCTCTGCATCTTGCAGCATGGCAGCTATACGTACAGCAAACTGCTGATAGCTTTCTGTGCCTTGTGAATATTTACTCATCTCAGGAAGCTCTGAGAGCTTGTTGGCGAATAGATGGCGTTGTTTATCTGTTATTTTTGAAAAGAGGTCTAATGTATTCGGATCTCTTTTAGATTCGACTGAATGCGTGGCTGATTTTTTCTGTTTAAAGCTAAATGAAAAACCAGTAATAGATCTACCTGTTTTATGCTGTTCAACTTTGACAATAATATCGGTATGTTCATTTACTTGTTTTAATGCAATGTCTAAAACATATTTTTTAAAATCATACATTCGTTTGTATTCAGTCTCGAGTACACCTATTTTTTGTCTAAAATCATACATAGTTATGAGAGGCGTTTTTCCAGTACTACGCCATGCAATCAATATTTCATATAAACGAACAGCATAAGCACTTGTTAAATTACTTATTTGTTGTATTTCATACTTTGTAAATTGTTCTTCTAACCTAGTAATTAAAGGCACAATAGCAGGGGCAAAAATAAGTCTAACGACAGCTTCATTATCAATATAAGCCACCTCGCTCACCCATCTTGATTTGTGATTAATAGTGTTACCTTTTTCACTAAGACTCTGATAACTGAATTGTCTTGCAAACAAGTCATCGCAAGCATCTTTTAACGCCTGATAAGCCGTATTTCGATGTACACCAAACTGATTAATATAACTTTCAGCATGAACTGTTAGTGGATCATTAGCATTTATCCCTTTACCCGATTCCCTTGCTTCAACAATAGCTAGGAGAATTAACCTCTGTTCAACTAGATCGAGGTTATAACTGGCATTGATTAAGGCGTTATCTTTAACAACTAGTTCTGTTTTCATATGAAAAGATTATATTTTTAATTCAATAAGACGAGGTTATATAATTATCTCGCTTAATGCAAGGTAAACCTCGTTTTAATGCAAGGTAAACCTCGTTTTAATGCAAGGTAAACCTCGTTTTAATGCAAGGTAAACCTCGTTTTAATATCTCTAGAACCATTATGAATAAAGGATTACAGCTTAATTAAAAGCATTTAAAAGCTTAAAAATAATTAAAAGCCCAGGGAGTAAAAAATTGCCCTTGGTTTTCGCTTCGCTCAAACTCTATTGAATCTCGCTTTCGCTCGATTCGTCGGGGCAATTTTTGGTTCATATTTTCGTGAATTTGAGAAAAAGCAAAAGCAAGATCAAAAGCAGCTCGGAATTCGCTTCGCTCATGAGCTTTTTTTCTCGCTACGCTCGGTTTAGGAATCAAATTTGGAAAGTTCGCACCCATTCGGGATGCTCTGTAAAGCAGGTGATTGATGGATAGGGAGCTTGTAATCAGGGAAAGGGATGGGCAAATTTTCTCAGTTCGCTCGTAGACACTCGCTCTGTTTAGCGACTCATGCCACGAGATTTCATTTTAGGCGCATGTTGCTGTGCTTTGAGCTGTTGTTCCTGTCTGAGTTTCATCTGTTGTTCTGCTTTGATCTCATCCACACATTTTTTAATGACTTGATAGGATGGGTATAGAGTCTGGTATTGCTTGGCTTTGGCTGGATGTTGTTGTTGGTACTGCTTCCAGGCATGTTCTTTGAATTTGTCATTTTCCAATAAATCCTTCACACCATGTTTTTTCTGGTGTTCATGCTGACCTTTCAGCTTTTTGTGCTCCTGGTAAATCGCATCACGTTGGGCTTCCCAGGCTTTTTTTCCAAACAGTAAGGGTTTGTTCTGAGTTAATTCGTTGTGTTGATCGACCAGGCTTTGCAATTTGTCATGACTTTGCTTGAGTCCGCTTTTCACGATCTCCTGGGCAAGCTGCTGATTGAACTCATTTTGATGTTTGTGGTGCTTGGTCAGGGTTATTTCGGCTTGTTTGAGATTACGCTGCATGAAATCCAGGTCTAGATTCGCGTCTTTTGCGCTGATTTCGCGTTTTAGCACTTTGCCAAGGGTTTCCCTCTGTTTTTCCTCAAACAGGGCTTTTTCGTCAATTGGTGGCGTTTTAGCGCTATTTTTGATTTGGATCTGCTGTTCTGTTTTCAGTGTGCTGAGTTTGATCTCATTTTCAGCAATCAGCAGATCCATATTTTTGCTGTATTGCAGCTGAGCCTGATTTCTCTGTTTGATTTCGTCATTGCTTCGGCTGATTTCGGTCTCAATCCCTTTTCGGCGCAGTTCGGTGACTTTCGGCCCTTCGTGCAGCGTGGCTTCTAAACCATTCTCCTGGTCTTTGTAGCTGCGGTGGTCGACTCGGGCAGTGTATCCAGCCAGATCCAGGTGCATATTGCAGATATCGGCAAAGTGTTCGCGCCAGTGTTCGATTTCTCCACTGTGTTTCTGATCCAGTTCCCGGGTTTTCTCGGTGAAGCCTTCCTGAGTAAGTTTGCGTGTGCTCATCAGGATATGCGCGTGATAATTGCGTTCATCACTACCAGATCCAGTATGCGGTGCATGAATACAGGCATCGACGGCTACCTGGTGTCTGTCCACGATACTGGCGCATAGCTCTTCGAGCATGGCCAGGCGTTGTTCCTGATTTAATTCACTTGGAAAAGCGATTTCAAATTCTCGGGCAACTGTCGAGTTTTTTCGGGTTTCCCGTTGTTCAACTTCGTTCCAGAGTCTTTCCCGGTTTTTTAAATGTTCTGGTGCGCCTTCGGGTAAATAAATTTCTTTATATTCCACACCTGTTTTTCGGCTGTAATCATGTTCTCGGCCCTCACGTTCACAATAGATCTTTTCACCTGCCCGATAGGCAATCGCAGCAGTAGCGGAACGCCCTGCTGATCGTGCTACGGTTTTGACTGAAAAGTGGTAAATCGCCATGCCTATTTTCGCTTTTAAATTTTCACGTAGTGAAGTACAACCGTGGATACGGTTGTCGGGGTATTGGGGAGACCCCAATCGTACTTGCAAACGAAGTTTGCATAAGTGCGCTCTTCGAGGAAAACATTACTATACATATAGCACCTTGAATGCATATTCAAGTGCGCTTATGTTAGGGATGGTTTCCCAGGATGATGGTATTGGATTAATGAGCGTTACTGAAACACTAGACAGCAAAATCAAAGCACAGGAAGAAAAGCTAAAGCAGTTAAAGGCTCAAAGACAGGCAGCACTGGCAAGAGAACGTGCTAAAGAGAAAGAACAAGCTCGAAAGGATGATACCAGACGCAAAATTTTAATTGGATCCTGTATGCTAAAGATCACTGAAGATGATGAACAAGCCAGAGCTAAATTAATTGCTCAGATGGATAAGTATTTAACAGATGAGCGTGACCGAAAGCTTTTTAATTTATAAATTTTGAGGGATAAGTAGTGGAAGATCCAACACTTAATAAGTTAATACGTAATACAGAATTATTCTTCGAACATCACTGGAATGTAGACCTATTAGGAAAGCCTCCTGAATGGTCACCAGTACATTTTAATTTTGGAAAAATTCCTAATTACGATAAACAAGGTGTATATGCGTTTGTCAAAGGGGATTTAGTGACTTATATCGGTGTTGGGACTTCTAGAGGTGCTGGCCGTTATCGTGGTAATGGCTTAAGCGCCAGGGTAATGAAATATTGCCGATGGAATGAAGATAAAACTGAATATATTGCGATAGATCCAAGACTGAAAGATGCTGGATCCATCATTACAATAGGCTTTGAGCGTGATACGGCTTATTTAGCAAATGCCCTAGAAGTTTTTCTTATCTCTAAAATCCAACCTGTCCACAATGTGGTTAAAGTTGGTATGTAATTTCGCATAAGAAATTTTATGTTAAATGATTGTTAGAAATGCCCCTTGATCGAGGCATTTTCTATAAAGAATACTAAAAACTAATTAAAGCCAACCAAGTTTCAAAACAAGGCAGTTCTCAGCAATCATATT